>CADBON010000078.1 GCA_902796315.1 Oscillospiraceae bacterium
CTTAAAAGCCCGCGAATTCAAACGTCGCGTGGTGGGTGCCGCTCTCGAACTCGTAGGTCTCGCCGTCCAGATACAGCGTGGCGTGCGAGCCATCGGGAACGGTGAAGGAGAATTCGCAGTTGTCACCCTCGCCGGTATACTCCCACGAGGAGACGATCTCGCCGCGTTCGGTCAGCAGACGCGCCTTGGCATAGCCGAGCGCCTTGCTCGGGTGGGGCCGAAGCACGATATGGCGGTAACCGGGCTCCTGCTCGTCGGGATTGATGCCCGCCACGTCGCCGTAGAGCCAATCGGCAACCGCGCCGTAGGCGTAGTGGTTAAAGGAGTTCATCGCGGGGGTCGCGAAGCTGCGATCGGGCTTCATGCCGTCCCAACGCTCCCAGGTGGTGGTGGCGCCCATGGTGACGGGGTACAGCCACGACGGGAACTCGCGGCGCAGCAGCAGGCGGTAGGCAAGGTCGGTGCGGCCGTTGTCGCTCAGCACGTGCAGCAGGTAGCCCGCGCCGACGAAGCCGGTCTTGAGATGCCCGCACGCCTCGATATCGTCGCAAAGCTTTTTCATTTCGCGTGCGGGGTTGTCGGTCAGACCGAACGTGAGCGCCAGCACCTGGGCGGTCTGGGTTTCGTGCTCGGGCTTACCGTCGTTGAGAAAGTGGGTGCGGTAGGCGTTCACGATGACGGGGTACAGCGCTTCGTAGGCCGAGACGTCCTCGCCGAGAAGCTTGCCTGCCTTGATTGTAATATCGACGGAATTGGCGTACATGGCCGTGGCGATCAGATCGTCGTCGGTAAAGCCGGCGGTCGCCTCATCGCCCGCGTCGAGCGAGAGCCAGTCGCCGAAGTGCGAACCGCCGTCCCAGAGGCCGGGCTCGCTGCACTCGGTACCGATGAAATCGACCCAGCGCTTCATCGAGTTGAACTGTTCGCGCAGAACGGACGTATCGCCGTAGGCGAGGTAGACCTGCCACGGCACGATGGTGCAGGCGTCGCCCCAGGCGGCGGAACCCTGGCCGTCCCACACACGCGGAACGACGTGCGGCACGGCGCCGTTTTCACGCTGGTCAGCGGCCAGATCGTGCAGCCATTTGCGGAAGAAGCGGCGCGTGTCGTACGTAAACGAGGCGGTGCGGGCAAACACCTGGGCGTCGCCGGTCCAGCCCAGGCGCTCGTCGCGCTGCGGGCAGTCGGTGGGCACGTCGAGGAAGTTGCCGCGCTGACCCCAGACGACGTTTTCGTACAACTGCTGTACCAGTTCGTCGCCGCAGGCGAAAAAGCCGGTGCGTTTCATATCCGAAAAGACGACGACGGCGTTGAAATCTTCAAGATTGATGTCCGCGTCGAAGCCGACGAGTTTGATGTAGCGGAAGCCCTGGAAGGTAAAACGGGGTTTGTACAGGTGCGGGCGGCCGTCCGAAATCACGTGGATCTCGCACTTGGCGGAACGCAGGTTCTCGGTATAGAAATTGCCGTCCTTATCCAACATTTCGGCGTGGTACAGCACGAACTCGGCGCCCTGTTTTTCGGGCACCTTCCACTCCACGTAACCGGTGACCTCCTGCCCGAAATCGAGCACGGTCTCGCCCTTCGGGGTGGTGATGCGCTCCACGGCGGGCAGGCGCGCCATCTCGCGGCTCTCCTCCCCTTCGGTGAGGATCAGGATGTCTTTCGGCACGTCGACGGTGCGCACGGGGAAGTCGCCGTCGGTGGGGGCGTTGTAATCGACGGTCTCGCCGTTATAAATATCGGAATACAGCACGTTGCTCTTTGAGCAGGTCCAACTTTCATCGGTGAAAACGGTTTCGCCCGTGCCGTCCTCATACGTGATCTCGAGCGCGGCGATCAACGCGATGTCGCGGCTGGGCAAGTCGGGCAGTTCCTCGTCCGTACGGGCGTGGAAACGTCGGCCGCGGCCGACGGCGATCTCCAGCACGTTGCAACTTTCGGTCAAGTCGGTAACGTCATAGGACTGCGCCTGCAGGCGGGTGCGGTAACTCGTCCAGCCGGGGGCGAAAATAAAACGTCCGACGCGCCCACCGTTGAGATACGCCTCATAAAAGCCGAGGGCGGTCACGTGCAGAATGGCGCGGCTGACGGGTTTGTCGGCCCAGACGGTCTTTTTGAAAACGGGCACGACGTCGCCGAAATCATCCGCCTGGCGGATAAAACTCGCTTGCCGGAGCAGAGCAAGAGCGTTTGCGGTCTTTTCCATAGTCCGTAATCTCCTTTATTGACTTTCTATCGGCGCGCGGGTATAATACCGTATCGGAACCCGTACGCACGGTTTTATTATGAACTGTTTTTTGCACAAATGCAAGACCCCCGGAGGAAAAAAATGCAAAATCTTACCGACCCGCGCGTCATTCACGCGCTGCTGGCGAAAAACGGCGCGGCGCTCAAAAAAGCCCTCGGGCAAAACTTTCTGATCGACCCGTCCGTCTGCCCCGCTATGGCCGAGGAAGCGGGCATCGGCGCGAACACCTGCGCGCTGGAGATCGGCCCCGGCGTGGGCGTGCTGACCGTGGAACTTGCGAAGCGCGCCAAAAAAGTGCTGGCCTTTGAGGTCGACCGGGCGCTGCTGCCCGTGCTGGACGAAACGCTGGCGGAGTTTTCCAACGTAACGGTCCGCAACGAGGACGTGCTCAAAGCCGACCTCGCCGCCGTGCTGAAAACGGAGGCCGCGGGGTTGGACGTGGTGGTCTGCGCCAATCTGCCCTATTATATCACCTCGCCCGTGCTGATGAAACTGCTTGAAAGCCGCCTGCCGATCCGCACGATCACGGTCATGGTGCAGAAAGAGGCGGCCGAACGCCTCTGCGCGGCGGTCGGCACCCGCGAAAGCGGCGCCGTCACCGTCGCCGTCGCCTATTACGCCCGGGCAGAGCGCCTGTTCGGCGTGGGGCGCAATTCCTTTCTGCCGCCGCCGAAGGTGGACAGCGAGGTCATCCGTCTGACGGTGCGCGAAAAGCCACCCGTCGACGTTTCGGACGAAGCCCGCTTTTTCCGCGTGGTGCGCGCGGCGTTCGGTCAGCGGCGCAAAACCGCGGAAAATTCGCTCAGCGCGGGGCTCGGCTTGCCGAAAGAGACCGTCGGCGCGGCACTGGACGCCTGCGGCCTGGCGCGTTCCGTCCGCGCCGAAAAACTGACGCTGGCGGATTTCGCCGCCCTGAGCGAAGCGCTGAACTGACAAAAACGACAAGAACCGCCGGAGAGCGACTTTCCACAAGAAAGTCGCTCAATGAAATGAATCCTTGCGGATTCATGAA
>CADBON010000079.1 GCA_902796315.1 Oscillospiraceae bacterium
AGCGCCAGCAGTTCCGCCTGACTGACGTCGGCGGGCAGGGCGTATTCCAGACTGCGGATGCCGACCTCGGCGCAGGCCTTTTTCTTGTTGTTGACATACACGCGCGAAGCAGGGTCTTCGCCCACCACGATGACCGCGAGCGAGACCTGCTTGCCCGCGGCGTTCAGCGCGGCGACCTCTTGCGACACGGCCGCGCGTACGGCGGCGGAAACGCGTTTACCGTCCAATCGTTCAGCCATCGTTCTGTTCTCCTTTCTCATCTTCCGCGGGTCCCGCGGTGGTTGCCGTTTCCGACGCGGCGGCTTTTTTCGCGGCGATCGGGTGGAAAAAGTCGTGGCGCTTTTTGTGGCGCTCACGCTGGGCCTCGGCCTCGGCGACGGCGATCTTGGCAGCCTCCGTCTTTTCCTCGACCAATGCTTTGGCTTTGGCAAGTTTTTCTTTGTCGCCGCTCTCTTCCACCTTTTTGAAGATCTCGACGGCGCGGCTTGCGTCCATCACGGCTTTTTCGGCCTTGAGCTGTTTACCGTAATAGGGCGCGCCCTCGGGGAAGACCTCGACGCCCTCGAGCGGTTTGTGGTGACGGCGGTCACGGATCAGGAAGATCACGAGCAGCACCGCGCAGACGGCGACGAGAACGATAGACACCAACTGCGACACGCGGATGGAGGTATTGCCGATGAACAGACTGTCGGTGCGCAGACCCTCAAAAATGGCGCGCCCCGTGCCGTACCAAATGCCGTAGCAAAGGAACAGCTGTCCGCTGAAACGGCGGGCTTTTTTCAGAATGAGATAGAGCAGCAAAAAGCCGACAAGACACCACATCGACTCGTAAAAGAACGTCGGGTGCACGTACAAGCCGTTTTGGGCGATGTACGCGTAAACGTCATCCACGCCCTGCAGACCGTACGATTCGGGATGTTGTGCGATGTAATCGGCAACTTTTTCGCTCATCATGCCGTAGTTGCCGCCGGTGAAAACGCCGAACGCTTCCTGGTTGGCGTAGTTGCCCCAGCGCCCGATCCCCTGCCCGATCAGCAAACTCATGCCGATCAGATCCAGCAGGTTGAGGAAGTTGAGTTTTTCGACCTTGCAGGTGATATACCCCGCCAAAATACCGCCGATGATGCCGCCGTAGATAGCGAGGCCGCCCTTCCAGATCTGAAAGATCTCGGCGGGCACTTGGCTGTAGTAATCCCACCGGAAAATGACGTAATAGGCGCGGGCGCCGATAATGCCGCCGAAAATGCCGTAGATGAGCACGTCGACCATCTTGTTGAGATCCATACGCCAGGTAAAGGCGATGCGGCCGCCGAAAAGCGCCGCCAGCGTGAACCCGAGCGCGATGATGACCGCGTACCAGCGGATGGCGATGACGTTGCCGCCCAGCGTGAACTCGCAGAATACGGCAGAAACGTCAAACACCTTGTCGATGCCACCGAACGAAACGCGCGCCCAGTCGCTGAAAAAGTCCATAATAGTCACTCCTTCACGTTATTGCTTGGGTACGATGACCGACAGCACCGAGCGATCCTCGCGGAACGAACGGCGCAGCAGGTCGTTGATGAAATCGGTCGTGAGCGAGCGAAGCACATCGAATTCGGAGAACAACTCCTCGCCCGCGAAATGCGACACCAGCAGGCCGTTGGCGACGGTGTCGATATCGGTGAAAGCGCGCACGGTCTTGCCGTACTGTTTGCGGCGGACGGTTTCAAACTCGTCGGCGGTAACGCCCGTCTCTTTCAAAGCGGCAAGCCGCTGTTTGATGCGCTCGGCAACGGCGCGCGGGTCGGTGCTCTCGCCCGAGAAAATGCTGGTCGCATAGCCGTAACCGTTGAAATACTCGGTGGCGAAGGTATCGTTGATCAGGCCGTCGTTCATCAAATCGTTGTAGAAATCGGTCATCTGCCCGGCAGCGATCTCCAGCAGAAGCGCCATGCCGACCTCTTCCTGCAAGGTGCTTTCGGGCTTTGTGTGGTTCTCTTTATAGCCGAAGCAGAAGGTCGGCGTCACGACCGCCAGCGATTCTTCGGCATAGGAACGGAGCACGGTATCCGGCTCGTCGGGCACCTGCCGTTCCACGGTAAAAGCCGGGTCGGGCTTGAGCACCCGGTCGGCGACCTCCAGCACCTCGTCGACCGAGACGTTGCCCGTAACGGCCAGCGCCATATTGGCAAGGTTGTAATACGTCGCGTAGCAGTCAAACAGCATTTCGGCGCTGATTTGCGCGATCGACTGCTTGGTGCCGGCAATGTCGATTTTGACGGGGTGGTTGTGGTACATGGCGCCGAGCATTAAGAACAGACTTTCCCAATCGGCGGAATCCTTATACATATCGATTTCCTGCCCGATGATGCCCTGCTCTTTGCGCACGGTCTCTTCGGTAAAATAGGGGTGGCGGACAAAATCAAGCAAGATCTCGAAATTCTCTTTGAAATGGCCGGTGCAGGAGAACAGGTAGCAGGTACGCTCAAAGGACGTGAACGCGTTGGCGTTGGCGCCCGTTTTGGCGTAGCGCTCAAAGGCGTCGAGTTCTTCGCTCTCAAAGAGTTTGTGCTCCAGGAAATGAGCCGTGCCCTCGGGCAATTTGTTGAAGGTGTCGCGGTCGCTGCGTTTGTAGCAGGTATCAATGGAGCCGTAACGGGTGCCGAACACCGCGTAGGTGGAAGCGTAGCCGGGCTTGGGGTACACGAAAATACGCAAGCCGGAAGCGTGGTCGATCGCGGTATAGCTCTCGCCCAAAATATCGTTGGTAACGACTTTCATGGTAGTCTCACGCATCCTGCTCACCGCCTTCCCCGCTGCTTGCCAGCATAAACACCGTGTCAAGCGTGACGTCGCGCGCGGCGGCGATGATCTCGTCACGCGTGACGGCACGGAAGCCGCGAACAAATTCCTCGGGCGTATAGTTTTCACCGATCAGGCGCTGCGACACGAACCAGAGGTCGAGCGCTTCGGGCGAGTCCTCGACGCTGCGGAAGCCGTCTTCGAGCGACTTGACGCAGGCGGCGATATCGTCATCGGTAAAATCGCCGTCGCGGACGGCCTGCAGTTCCGCCAGGATCGCCTCGCGGGCGACCTGCTCGTTGCTGGTTTCAATACCGCTCTGCACCAAAATGATGCCCTTACGGCGATACAGACGCGCCGAGCAGTAGTAGCACAGACTCTGCTTTTCGCGCACGTTGCGGAACAATTTGGAACTGACGCCGCCGCCGAACAGGTCGACCATCACGCGGCGGGCGCTGTAATTGTCGCCGGGGCCGGTCATACCGGCGCGGAAGCCCAGCACGAGTTTGCCCTGCTTGACGGGCTCGGTCTCGCGCACGTCGGTAACGTCCTCGGCGCGCTCGACGTAGACGGTGTCGCCCGTCACGATCTCGCGGGAAAGGCCGCGCGTGTAATCGGCGATCAGCGCTTTGAGCCCATCGGCGCCGCCGCTTCCAGCGACGGAAAAGAAGACGGGCGCTTCGCGCAAAAGCGTGCGGTACGCCTCGGTCAGTGCAGCGGGGGTGACGGCGCGAATGGCCTCACGCGTGCCCAGACGGTTCAGGCCGTACGCCTCGTCGGCGCACATGATCTGCTCGCACCGGCCGGCGGCGTATAGGCGTTTGTCGCTTTTTTCGGCGTCCAGCCGTTCG
>CADBON010000080.1 GCA_902796315.1 Oscillospiraceae bacterium
ACGATGACCGTTCCGCTCCATCCGCCGCAGCCAAATGAAAAGAATTTTGCGTGAACGCAAAAAAATACTTGCTTTTCCGTCGGTGTTGTGCTAATATATATAAGTCTGTAAATGCGTTGTTGGCCCGCAAGGGCGTACAACGGCAGTTAATGGCAACATTAAAGCTGGCGGTCCGCTGCCAATTCCGGTAAGAACGTCTGAAAAAAATCAGGAGGATAATATGGACGCATTAAAAGCAATTGCACAAGACAGTTTAAAGGCCGAAAAGCCCGTTTTCGCCATCGGCGATACCGTTCGCGTTGACGTTAAGATCCGCGAGGGTGAGCGCGAGAGAATTCAGGCCTTTGAGGGTACCGTGATCGCCCGCCGCGGCAGCGGCGTCAGCGAGACCTTCACCGTTCGCCGCGTTTCCTACGGCGTCGGCGTGGAAAGGGTCTTCCCCGTGCACTCTCCCAACGTTGCGGGTGTCAAGGTCATCCGCCACGGTAAAGTCCGCAGGGCGAAACTTTACTACCTGCGCAACAGAGTGGGCAAGGCCTCCAAGGTTAAGGAGAAAATCGGCTGACAAAAGGGGCAGATATTATATCTGCCCTTTCTCTTTCGAAAAACCATTGAAAGGCAGGGAAAAAACCGGTGAAAGAGTCCGAAGAGTTTGAGATTCCGATCAAGGACGAAACACCCACCCGCTGGGACGTCTTCCGCTCCAAACTGCGTGAGTTTTTCCGTGATTTCCGCGAGGGATTCACGATTTTTGACTTTTTCAAGATTTTGGCTTCCGCCCTTGCCGTCATCGCACTGCTGTTCACGTTCTTTTTCCGCGTGTTCACGGTCGACGGGCCGTCTATGGTTCCGGCGCTTGACAACGGCGACCGCATCGTAACGTCGGCCTACGGCTACAAACCCGAACGGGGCGATATCGTCGTCCTTTACGCCAAGAACCTGAACAAGCCCATCGTCAAGCGTATTATCGCCGTTGCCGGCGACGAGGTGGATATCAACTTCGCGTCCGGCATCGTGACCGTCAACGGTACCGAAGAGCATTATACTGACGAACTGACGCGCCAGCAGCAGAACACCGCGTTCCCCATCACCGTTGCCGAGGGCACCGTTTTCGTGCTGGGCGACAACCGCGATATGTCGCTCGACAGCCGCAGTCCGCTTGTCGGCTGTGTGGAAGAGCGCTACATCGTCGGGAAAGTGCTGTTCCGTGTGTATCCGTTCGGGAAAGGGGCCGTGAAATAAACTATGGACGAACAAAAAACGTCTAACGTGTTTTCCGGTGAGGAAGAGACGCTGCCGAACGGCTCCGGGATCATCGCCGAGCAAGAAGAGGTCATTCGCGAAACCCCCTCGGCACCGCCCGTGAAAGCGAAGCCGGAGAAAAAAGAGAAAAAGGCCCCGTTCATTTTTAACGTGTATGACCTGGCCTCTATCGTTATGGCGGCGTTTATCATTATCGCCGTCTGTTTCTCCTTTGTGTTCCGTATGGTCGAGGTCAAGGGCGAATCCATGACCAACACCTTGCAGGACGGCGATTGGCTCGTGGCCGTTCAAAAGAGCGAATATGAGCGCGGCGATATTATCATTATCACCCAGCCCAACTATTTTAACGAACCGCTGATCAAGCGCGTCATCGCGACCGAGGGGCAGACCATCAACATCGATTACGCCTCCTCCACCGTCTTTATCGACGGTCAGCCGATCGACGAGCCGTATCTGCGCGAATCGTTCATCAACCAAAAGACGGACGACCGCCCCTTGCCGTATACGGTACCCGAGGGGTATCTGTTCTGCATGGGCGATAACCGCAACGGTTCGACCGACAGCCGTTCCGTCTTGGTCGGCGACATCGACGCCCGTTACGTACTCGGCAAGGCGGAATTCCGGCTGCTGCCGTTTTCGGGAATGGATATTTACGATTATGAGTGACATTAAAACAAAACTGCCACCGGGTGGAAAACCTACACAAAAGGTGCGCGATGCGAACTTTGAATTGCTTCGCATCGTTTCTATGCTTATGGTCTTGTGCCTGCACTTCAACAAATTCGGCAGTATCACAAAGTATACGGACTCCCTGCAATATCCCAAGGAGTTCTTCTTCTTTAATTTTGTTGAATACGCCTGCTTCATCGCCGTCAATCTGTTTGTGATGATCACCGGCTATTATATGATCAACAAACAGATTAAACTTAGCCGTGCCGTTTCGCTGTGGAACGAGGTGGCGTTTTACAGCGTATCACTCTACCTTATCGTGACGCTTGGTTTTACGCACGATTTCACGTGGAAAGGGCTTGTTGAGAGCTGTTTTGTGGTGTTGTTCAATCGCTATTGGTTCATGTCGGCTTATTTGGCGCTGTTTCTTACGATTCCCTTTCTCAATAAACTGCTTGACGACCTTGACCGCAATCGCCATCTGTTGCTCGTGCTGTTGTTGACGGTGTTTTTGGTGCTGATTCCCATTAAAGGAAGCACGGTCTTTGAGAGTAGAAACGGTTACAGTTATCTTTGGTTTTTATACTTATACATTGTGGGTGGTTTTATTCGCCACTACTGGAAATTGAAAATCAACAAACTGCTTTTGTGTGCTGTTTTTGTCGCATTTGCCTCCCTCAAGGTCATGATTAAGTGGATGGAAGGGGGAACGGGGAACTACCGGGTGTCGTATAACAACGTTTTTATCGTGATTGAAACCTTGGCGGTTTTCCTGTTCTTTAAAGATCTGAATATCAAGAATCGCATTCTCAGCAAGTGTATTATCGCCGTTTCTCCGCTGACACTTGCAGTGTACTTAATACATATTCAGAAACAGGTCAGTCCTGTGTTGTGGAAAGCCCTGCATCCCTATACATATGTTGGCACCGTCCAAGTATACGGTGCGTTTGTTGTGGACGTTCTCGGCATTTTCATTGTTTGCTGTGCGATTGAAAAACTGCGGCAGATCCTGTTCAAGGGTGTTGAAAAACTCTTCCGGATCGACAAACTCTATCAGCGGCTCGATTCCGGCTTTTCAAAAATCATGTACCGCTGAATGGAGATCCGGCTATGAACGATTCTCAAAAACAAACGGTTCAGTGGTTTCCGGGACATATGGCAAAAACGCGCAGGCTTATCAAAGAAAGCCTGCCGTTTGTCGATTTGGTGACGGAAGTGGTGGACGCACGTGCCCCCCTCAGTTCCTCCAATCCGGAACTTGGCGCCATCATCGGGCAAAAACCGCGTGTTGTGCTGCTGAACAAATGCGATATGGCTGACGAGGGCGCAACTGCGCGCTGGCTGGCCGCCTACCGTTCGCGCGGGATCGCCGCGCTGGCGGTCGATTGCCGCACCGGAAGCGGATTGAAGGCCTATCTGCCGCTGATTCGCCGCGAACTGGCGGACGTGATCCGCAAAAACGAGAGCAGGGGAATGGCGGGGAAGCCCCTGCGGGTGATGGTCGTCGGCATTCCCAATACGGGCAAGTCGTCGTTTATCAACCGCATGGCCGGGCGCAACCGCGCCGCTGTGGCGGACCGCCCGGGCGTTACCCGTTCCAACAGTTGGTTTGCCATCGGCAGCGGTGTGGAACTGCTCGATACCCCCGGCGTTCTGTGGCCGAAATTTGACGATAAGGCCGTCGGCGACCGGCTTGCGTTTCTCGGCTCTGTCAAAGACGAGGTCGTGGACGCCGAAGCGCTTGCCGCCCGCCTGCTTGTCACGCTCGGCGACAAGTATCCCAACCGGCTCGAAGCGCGGTACAAAGTGACCGGCGACGCCGGACTGGAAGAGATCGCGCGCCGCCGCGGGATGCTCATCAGCGGCGGTGAACCCGACACCCTGCGCGCCGCTAATACGCTGCTGGACGAGTTCCGCGGCGGAAAACTCGGGCGCATCACGCTGGAAGAACCGTAAGCGAGGGACGTATGGACTATTCTTATGAAAATCAAGCGCACGCGGCCGGCTATGCCGTCGTCTGCGGTGTGGATGAGGCGGGCCGCGGCCCGCTTGCGGGGCCGGTCTACGCCGCCGCCGTCATTCTGCCGGAAGGGTACGCCCACCCGGTGCTGAACGATTCCAAAAAACTCACGCCCGCGCGGCGCGAGAAAGTCTACGACGATCTTATCCGCGACGCCGTTGCATACTCCATCGCCTGTGCCGATGAGAAAGAAATCGACGCAATGAATATTCTGCGGGCAACGTTTCTTGCGATGAAACGCGCCGTTGACGGACTTTCTCTGCGGCCGGACCTCGCCATTATCGACGGCAATCTGCTGCCGAATACGGGCGTGAAAGAAACGTCGCTCGTTCAAGGCGACGCCAAGTGTATGTCCGTTGCCGCGGCTTCTGTACTTGCAAAAGTCAGTCGTGACCGCTATATGCTCGAACTGGACGCGAAATACCCGCAATACGGCTTTGCCAAACATAAAGGGTACGGTACCAAACTGCATTATGAACGCATCGCCCAATACGGCGTCAGCGACGTTCACCGCCGCAGTTTTTTGAAGAACCTTGAGGAAAAGCACAATGGATAACCGTCTGCTCGGCGCGCTCGGGGAACAGACCGCCGGCCGCTATCTGCGCGAACACGGTTACACGATCTGCGCATCCAATTACAAGACGGCCGTCGGTGAACTGGATATCGTCGCACAGAAGGATGACACGCTTTGCATTGTCGAGGTCAAGACCCGTCAGACAGGCGGCTTTTTGCCGCCCTCCGCCGCCGTTGACGCCCGCAAGCAGGAAAACATGCGCAACTGCGCGGCGGCTTACGTCGCCGAAACGAAAACGAAACGGAACGTGCGGTTTGATATTGTCGAGGTGTTGGTCGAGAACGGCAAAGTCACGGACGTCCGTCACCTTGAAAACGCGTTTTAATCAATCAATCAAAAAAAGAGCACACCCGCGGGTGTGCTCTTTTGTGTTGGAGTGATATCAGCCGCCGATGGTAGCGGTGCTGCCGGCGGAAGACGTATTGGCCTGATAGTTCAGACGGATGTTCTCGGCCAGTTTTTCGTCGTTCTTTACGAAGTAGTTGACGACGTTTGTCTTCAGAGACATACCTTTCTGAACGGCGTCGGTGATCTCGGTGGTATAGGTGTTGGTCTTGTCGGTGGCGATGGTGCTGCGAACGTCGCTTTCCCACTGTGCCATCTCGTCAGCGCCGACAAAGTACATGATGTGATAGCCGTAGCTGGTGCGGATGATGCCCGTGTCGCCCTTCTTGTGGCTCGCGAGCGCCCAGTTCAGGAATTCGGGCACGTAACTGCTGCTGGCGTTGATATCTTCATACAGACCGCCTTTTTCGGCAGAGGCGGAATCGGCCGTCTTGTCACTGGCGAGAGCAGCGAAACTCTCTTCGGTCGCGTCGCCCTTCTTCCACTCGGCGAGCAGCTCTTCGGCCTGCTTCTTTGCTTCCGCAAAGTTCTTTTCGATCGTGGCATCGTCCAGCGGGGTTTCGTTGCCCTCGGTGTCGGTCTCGGTGGTCTTGGCCTCGATCAGAATGTGACGGACGTCAGCGCCGGCGGTCGTCATGATCTTGGAGGCGGGGGAGACAACGTAGGCAACGTAAACACGGGAATTGTCGGCGTCGGTAATGGTCGTCTTGTCACCGGCGGCACGGCCGTCGGCAAACAGCCAATCAGCAAGAGCGGGAAGGTTGGAGGAAACGGTCGACTTGGAGGCGTTGTTGAGCAGCGTCGCGGAATCGTCGGCATAGTTGCTCTTCTGTTCGGCGGGAGCGTATTCACGGGCAAGACTCGCGAACGAGGCCTCGTTGGTGATTTTGCCGACGAACTCTTTGGCGGTCGCTTCCGCGGCGGCCTGGGTCACGACGTCGGTCGCGGTCTCTTCGGCTGTTTCTTCAGCGGTTTCTTCAGCGGGTTCTTCCGTTTCGTCGGCCTTCTCGGCGTCTTCCGCCGTGAACGAGATCGAGAACAAACGGGCAGTCACCACGTCAAAGTCCTCGCGGTGAGCGTCGTAATACGCGT
>CADBON010000081.1 GCA_902796315.1 Oscillospiraceae bacterium
ACGGCGGAACGGCTCGCGGGCGGGAAGCGGCGCTTTTTATGCAGGGCCTTGTACGCCTTGCGGGCGGTCAAGTCGATTTCCAGCGGGTTTTCATAGAAGAAGGTCGTGCCGTCAAGCGAAACGCCGGACAGAATGCCGTTATACATCGTGCGTTCCACAACATCGCCGTAACGGGCGTCGGGCGTCATACGCTCCATCCGCTCGGCGAAATACGCCAGCGAAATGGAGGCGCAACTCTCGGCGTAAGCGGTATCGTTGGGCAGATCGTAATCGTAGGTAAAGGCCTCGCCGTCGCTGGTGGAGCCGACCCCGCCCGTGACGTACATCCGCTTGCGGGTGACGGTGTCAAAGCAGCGTTCGCAGGCGGCGGCCAGATCCCCGTCGCCCGTCGCGGCGGCCGCGTCGGCGGCCCCGGTCAGAAGATACAGCGCGCGCACGCTGTGCCCGTCGACGGTCGAGCGCTCGCGCAAGGGCATTTCGTCCTGATTATAAAGGCCGTTTGTGGGATCGTAGGGCGACTTATCCTTGTCGTTGTCGCCATGCTTATCCAGCAAAAATTTGGCGAAGGCGAGCGCGTCCTCGTCACCGGTCAGGCGGTACAGACGGCACAGCGCCAGTTCCAGTTCCGGGTGGCCGGGCGTGGCGTAGGGCGCGGACTGTTCCGTCATAAAGACGCGGCGCGCCAACGCGACGTAACGGCGCATGGCGTTCAGCAGGGCGTCTTTGCCGGTGGCCTCGTAATAGGCGATGCCGGCCTCGAGCAGATGGCCCAAACAGTACAGTTCGTGCATACCGCGCTCGGTGAAGCGGGGCGGGTCGGGACAGACGAGGAAGTGGCAGTTGAAATAGCCGTCCTCGGTCATATTGGCGATAATGTCGGCAACGGCGGCGTCCACTTTCTTTTCGAGGTCGGGCGACGGCCGGTCGAGCAGGACGTACGCGGCGCTTTCCATCCACTTAGCGACGTCAGAATCCCAAAAGAAATGCGGGCAGTCGGGATCGCCGTCTTTCCATTCGCAGCGCAGGGCGTCGAAGCGGTGCGTCTCCTGAAAGCGGTCGTACACGGCGCCGAGCATCACGTCCTCGAGATTATCGAGACGGTTGCGCCAAAAGCCGCCCGTGACGGTCACGTTCTTCAGCGCCGCGGGGCGGACGTAGGTCGTTTCGTCAAAAATAGTATGCACCTCGGTGCAGTAATACTGCTCCTGAAAACGGATGGCGGCGGCCGCCTCATCGTGCGTTACGGTCACGCCCGCCGGCGCCATAAGCAGTTTGTCCTCGGCGTCGTCGGCGCGGTAAGCGGCGCCGATAATCACGCCCGTGTATTCGTTCACGGGCTCGTCCACGCCGAGCAGATAGACGTCAAGCGGTTCGCCGTCGCCCCCGTTCACGCCGGGCACGTAGCCGTAATTGATCGGGTACGTGAGCACACCGTTCGCGTTGCGGTGGCGGTAGCCGACCGGGCGGTCAATGGTGATGGTCACCGTTTTACCGAGATAGGACGCGACGAGCGCGCGCCGTTCTGCAAAAGTCATCAAAACAACCCCTTTCCGTTACGAGTATAGCACACGTAACGAACGGTGGCAAGTGAAACCTTACGCGGCCCCGGGAATGCCGACGGAGTCGAGCTGCGCGAGCATTTCCGCGGCAAATATTCCGTAACCGCCGGTCGGATCGTCCAAAAACACGTGCGTTACCGCGCCGATGATCTTGCCATTCTGCACGAGCGGACTGCCGCTCATCCCCTGCACGATCCCACCTGTCAGTGAGATCAGTGTCGGATCCGTCACGCGCACGACCAGCTGCTTGTGTTCGGTCGCCCGGGGATTGACGGAAGTGATTTTGACCGTGTAAGAGCGCACGTCGCCGTTGCGCACGCTGGTGTAGAGTTCAGCGTCGCCGACGGCGACTTCGTCCGGCGAAGCGATGGGCAGTTGCAAACGGGTGGTGTCGAGCGCGTCAAACACGCCGTATACGCCCAGGCGCCCGTTGGAGTAGACCGTACCCGTGCGGGCTCCGCCGAGCGTACCGCAGAGTTCGCCAGCCGCGCCGTTTTCGCCGCGAACGAAACCCGTCAGCGTGACGTCGGCGGTTTCGCCCGTCAACAGCGGTATGACCTCGCCGGTGTCGATGTCGCAGACTGCGTGACCGAGCGACGCGAACGCGCCGTCGGCCGTCATAAAACTGACGGTACCGATACCCGCCGAACTGTCACGCACCCACAGGCCCGCCTTGTATTTGCGTTCGGCCGTGCAATACGCGGATGAAAACTCGGTCTCGAACACCACGTCGCCGCGGCGTACGCGCAGATGCAGTACGTTGCCGCCGCTCTGTTCGATCAAATCGGCGACGTCGGCGTTGCGCGTGGTGCGCTGTCCGTTGACGGAGAGCAGGATATCACCGACGCGTATGCCGGCTTTTTCGGCCGGACTGACGGGACCGTCGGCGGTTTCGACGCTCTCGGCGTCAACGACGACAACGCCCTCGGCGTACAGCTTCAGTCCGACAGGCATGCCGCCTACGTAATACAGTTCCGTCGGCCGCACGGGTGCCGGCGCCGTTTCCCGCGGTTCGGAAAACCGTTCAGCAAAGGCATTGCTAATGCGCTGAAGCCCCTCGCGCACGCCCGCAAGATTCAGACTTGCCGCGGCGGCGCCTGCCGTCACGGCGGACGTCAGCGTGACCAGCAAAATGGAGCACGCCACCATAATACACACCAACGACGAAAGCAGCGTTCGCTTTTTCATACCATTCCCCCCACCTGCTTACTGTTCCCCTTAAACGAAGGGTTAGGACTTGAAAAATCCGCCAATGCGCGGATTTAAGGCAGTTGGAAGAAAAAGGCAAAAAAGAACGGCTCTGCAAATGCAGAGCCGCCAAAACACGTATGTTTCAGATGGAAATATCGTTGGCGACGCGGTACAGTTCGAGGTCGATGGTTTTTTTCATATTAAGCGCCTCGATGATGTCGTAGTCGACGATCTGATCTTTGTGGTTGACCACGACGCGGTTGCCGATGTCCTGCTTGAGGAGTTCGACGGCGTAGTGGCCCATCTGACTGGCGAGAACGCGGTCGCGCACGGAGGGCGAACCGCCGCGCTGGACGTGACCGAGAACGGTCGCACGGCTTTCGACGCCGGTCTTTTCCTGGATATACCGCGCAAGGGACTTGGAGTCAATACCGCGCACGCCCTCGGCGACGATGATGATGAAGTGTTGTTTGCCGGTCTTTTGGGTGCGGCGCATACGCTCGATGATGTAGGAATCGATATCGTAATCGACCTCGGGGATGAGGATGCAGGTAGCGCCGACGGCAATGCCCGCATTCAGCGCCAGGTAACCGGCGTTGCGGCCCATGACCTCGACGACCGAGCAGCGGTCGTGCGATTCGGTGGTGTCACGGATACGGTCGACCATTTCCATAATGGTATTGAGGGCGGTATCGTAGCCGATGGTATAGTCGCAGGAGGCGATGTCGTTGTCGATGGTGCCGGGCAGACCGATGCACTGAATGCCGCGAAGCGTCAGATCGCGGGCGCCGCGGAACGTGCCGTCGCCGCCGATGGTGACGATACCCTCAAGACCGAACTCATGGCAGACGTCGACGGCCTTTTGTACCATTTCGGGATCCGCAAACTCGGGGCAGCGCGCCGAGTAAAGCATGGTGCCGCCGCGATGGATGATGTCGGAAACGGAGCGAAGATTCATTTCGAACATATCGCCATCCAACAGTCCTCTGTAGCCGCGACGGATGCCCATAACGCGCATACCGCTCTCACAGCCGGTACGAACGACCGCACGGATGGCCGCGTTCATTCCGGGGGCGTCGCCGCCGCTGGTCAATACACCGATAGTTTTCAACATAACGAGTCCTCCCACTTCATACTTCGAAAAAAACACTTTGTCAGTATAACACACTCCCCCGCCATTTACAAGAGGAAAATGTCAAACCGTGACGAACTTACTGCGAAACGACGTTGCCGTCGCCCAACAGACGGCGCAGTTCCGCAAGCAGCGGCGCATTGACCGCCGTCAGGTATTCGCGCCCCAAAAACACGTACTGTTTTTCGTCCGTACGATAGACGTAGACGGGCGTGCTCCCCTCGTCAAAAATGGAGAGCAGATTTTTCACCGCCGGCAGTTTTTCTTCGCTCTCTGCGCTCACGCGCAGAAACAGGCCGTGCCGCTTCTGTTTGGACGGCGTGCCCGCCGCGGGCGGTTTCTCCTGCGTCGCGTCGCCGCAGGCCTCAGGCGTCTGCGTGGGCGCGGGTTCGACCGAATCGGGCAGCAGTTTGACCTCGTCGTCCTTGACCGAGAGGCGGCCCTTGACGAGCAAAATCTTGCCCACCGTGAACAGTGCGCCGGCCGACGCCAAAAGGCGCGGGAACACGATCAGCTCCAGCGAACCGTACAGATCTTCGACCGTGACGAACGCCATGATATCGTCACGCTTGGTGACCTTTTTCTTGGCGGCGGTAACGATACAGACGAACGGCACGTCGCGCCCGTCGACCCGCGCGGGGTCCTCCTGCGCGGCGGCGATCAGGTCGCTGCTGTGCGGACAGCCGAGCGCCTCACTGACGGCGCGATACTCTTCCAGCGGGTGTCCCGAAAAATAGAGCCCGGACACCTCTTTCTCGAACGCGAGCCGGTCTTCCCTCGAAAACTCCTCTTTATGCAGGAACGAGGGTTCATCCGACCCGCCGCCGGGTTCGGTAAACAAATCGAGCTGGCCGCCCGCGTGCAGTTCGTTTTCGGCGGCGGCCGCCTCCATGGTGTGCTCGAGATTGAGCAGCATTTCGCGGCGATTGAGCCCGAGCCCGTCGAGCGCGCCGACCTTGATCAGACTTTCGAGCGCGCGGCGGTTGCAATCCTGCCCGGTCATACGGCGGCAAAAATCCCAAAACGAGGTAAAGGCACCGCCGGAGACGCGTTCGCTCTCGATCCGCTCGATGAAATGACGGCCGAGGTTTTTGACCGCCAACAGGGAAAAGACGACGCTGTTCCCCTCGGTACGGAAGCGCAGACCGCTGCGGTTCACGTGCGGCGGCAATACGGGGATGCCGAGCCGCACGCACTCGCCGCGATAGACCGCGGTCTTGACCTCGTCGCCCGTCACGCTGGTGAGCATGGCGGCCAAAAATGCGTTGGGATAATGCACCTTGAGATAGGCGGTCTGGTACGCAACCATGCCGTAAGCGACGGTGTGGCTTTTATTGAAGCCGTATGAGGCAAAGGAAATCATATCGGAAAAGACGGCGTCGGCGGTTTCGGCGTCGATACCGCGACGCACGCATCCCTCGATCACGACCTTGCCGTTTTCGTCGGTCAGGCCGTCCACAAAAATGCGGCGTTCGGCCTCCATCACGTCGCGCTTCTTTTTGCTCATCGCACGGCGCACGACGTCAGCGCGGCCGTAAGAATAGCCCGCCAGTTTGCGGAAGACCTGCATGACCTGCTCCTGATAGACCATACAGCCGTTTGTTTCGTCCAGGATCTCTTTCAACTGCGGGACGCGGTAGGTGATTTTGGAGGGGTCTTTGCGATTGGCAAGGTAGGTATCGATGAAGAACATCGGGCCGGGGCGGTAGAGGGCGATAGCGGCGGCGATATCCTCAAAACAGACGGGCCGCATGGAGGTGATCAGGTTGGTCATTCCCGCGCTTTCACACTGAAAAACACCGACGGTGTTGCCCTTTGAGAGTTCGCGGAACACGGATTCATCATCCAGCGGGATCGCGGAAACATCAAAGTCGGGCTTCGTGCGGCGCACCTCGCGCTCGGCGTCGCTGATGACCGTCAGCGTACGAAGGCCCAGGAAGTCCATTTTCAACAGGCCGAGTTGTTCGATCTCGGTCATGGTGTACTGGGTAACGGCCTGGTCGCCGTTTTTGGCGAGCGGCACGTAGTCGGAAACGTCGCTGCGCGTGATCACAACGCCTGCCGCGTGGGTGGAGGCGTGGCGCGGCATCCCCTCGATGCGGACGGCGGCGTCGAGCACCTTGCGCACGTTCTCGTCGCGCTCGGCAAGGGCCTTGAGTTCGCCGTTCTTTTCGAGTGCCGAAGAAATGTCGGGGTAATCACGTGTCAAAAGGCGCGAAACGGCATCGCCCGTGGCGTACGGAAGGCCCAGCGCACGCGCTACGTCGCGTACGGCGGCCTTCGCCTGCAGGGTGCCGAACGTCACGATCTGCGCAACGCGCGATTCGCCGTATTTGCGCGTGACGTAGTCGATGACTTCGCCGCGGCGTTCATAACAAAAATCGATGTCGATATCGGGCATGCTGACGCGCTCGGGGTTGAGAAAACGCTCAAACAGCAGGTGGTATTTCAGCGGGTCGATACCCGTGATCCCCAACGCGTAGGCGCACAGCGAACCCGCCGCGGAACCGCGGCCCGGGCCGACGGGAATATCGCGGCTGCGGGCAAATCGGATGAAATCCGCCACGATGAGGAAATAATCGTTAAAGCCCATGGTGTCGATGACGCCGAGTTCGTACGTCAGCCGCTCGGCATATTCCTGCGGCACGCCGTTCGGGAACAATCGGTCAAGTCCGCGCCGACACTCGTCGCGCAGGTATTGGCGGTGATCGTCGATCGGGGCGTCAAACAGAGGGAGTTTGGTCTCGCCAAAGGTGAAATCGAAATTGCAGCGCGCGGCGATCTTGACGGTATTGGCAAGCGCTTCGGGGCAGGTCGGAAACGCCGCGGCCATTTCGTCACCCGTTTTGAGATAAAACTCGTCGGTCGCAAAACCCAAGCCCGAATCTTCGCCGACAACGGTATTGGTACCGATGGCGATCAGCACGCGCTGCATATCGGCGTCCGCCTTGCTGCAGTAGTGCACGTCATTGGTGGCAGCAAGCGGGATGCCGAGCTGTGCGGACAGCGTGCGGCAGCCGTCGACAACAACCTGCTCCTCGGACATCCCGTGGTTTTGGATCTCAAGGAAGTAATTGTCCTCGCCGAACACGGAGCGGTACCACAGGGCGGTCTCTTTGGCGCCTTCGTGGTCGCCGTTTGTGATCTTCTGCGCCACCTCACCGAACAGACAGCCCGAGAGGGCGATCAGCCCCTCGTGATACTGTTCCAGCAATTCACGATCAACGCGGGGTTTGACGTAAAATCCCTCAGTCCAACTGAGCGAAACGAGCTTCATCAAGTTCTTGTAGCCGGTCTCATTCTCGCAGAGCAAAATCAGATGGTAGCGGCCGCTGCCGTGGATCTTTTCGTGCCGCGAACCGGGCGCGACGTAGACCTCGCAGCCGATGATCGGCTTGACGCCGGCCTCGGTGCACGCTTTATAAAACGCGACCGCGCCGTACATCACCCCGTGGTCGGTGATGGCGAGCGCGGTCTGGCCGTTTGCTTTGGCAAGAGAAACAACCTCCCCGAGGCGGCAGGCGCCATCGAGAAGGCTATATTCGGTATGAACGTGCAGGTGGATAAAATCAGTCATCTTGGGAAATCTGGCCGTAATAGGCGTTGTCGCCGTGTTTTCGGTAGTAGTGTTTATCCAGCAGATAGCGGTCGATCGTCTCGGGCTTGCCGTGCGCCAGCTGCTCGGTCTTGATGGCCATCTCCGCGATGATCTCAAGCACGGCGGCGTTCTCAACGGCCTTGGCAGCGTTGTCGCCGAAAATGAACGGCGCGTGATAATGAACGAGAACGGCGGGAGTGGTTTCGATATCCAGCCCCTCTTCGCGGTAATGGTCGCTGATGATCTTGCCGGTGTTGTACTCATAATCGCCGGTAACTTCACTCTCGGTCAGCGCGCGGGTGCAGGGAATGGACGTATAGGAAAAGTCGGCGTGGGTGGTCCCGTACGCGGGAATGGCGCGCCCCGCCTGTGCAAACGCGGTGGCGTTGATGGAATGGGTGTGCACGATGGCGCCGAGGTCGGGGAACGAACGATACAGCTCAAAGTGCGTGGGCGTATCGGACGACGGGTTGAACGAGCCGTCGACAACGGAACCGTCTTTGAGAGAGACGATGACGATCTTGTCGGGCTCGAGCTTGTCATACGGCACGCCGGAGGGCTTGATGGCAAACACGCCGCGGGCGCGGTCGGCCTGCGACACGTTGCCCCACGTGAACGGGGCCAGGCCCAGTGCGTGAAGCTGCTTGTTGGCGTCGCACACGATTCGTCTGAGAGTATCGTACATAATCATTCACTCCTGTCGCGACTATTATACAGCGCCGCAAAAACAATGTCAATGAAAAAAAGAGATGACAAATACAAAGAAATATGGTATAGTAAGATTGGAGTGTGATGACCATGAAACGATTCAGACGACTGACAGCGCTGACGCTTGCGGTGCTGTTGTTGCTCTCCGCCCTGTCCGGCTGTAAGATATTGGACACCGCGCGGGCCGTCATCCTGAAAAACCGCAACACCGAAACGAGCGCCCCCGCCACGAGCGAGAACGTTCCGCCGGTCAGCGTACCGCCCGTGCAGACCGCTGTGGTCAACGCCGAACCCACCTCCCCGCAGGTGGTGCAGCCCTCCCCTGCCCCGGCGACGTCCGCGCCAACGACAGCCGCCACCGTACCGGAAGGAACGACGGCGCCCGCCGCGACCCAGCCCGCTGCCGCCGCGGACAATGAAGAGATGACCTTCCCCGAGGTCACGGGCGGCGAGCCCGCGCCCCAACTGTCGCTGGACGAACTGCAGCGCATGCTCTTTGACAAGGACGTGGCGCACAAAGTTCTGACGACCTGCGGTTTTGAATACGACGCCAGCCAAGGGATCTATTACTCGACGATGTACCCCATTCAGCGCATATTCGGCTATAACATCTTTTACGATCTTTTCGCCAACCAGTTCGGTATGTTCTTCTCGACCGAGCGCATCAAGTTCGATTACGCCGGCAAGAACTGGATGGTACAGATCTGGAAGGGCCAGTACGGCATCACCGCCGGCGGCGAGATCGGTCTGTACAACAAGCCCATGGACCGTCCCGTGCAGTACGACACCGTACCCGACGACGAAATGATCGTGATGGCGTTCGACTTTTACAACATGAATCAAAAGGTCTTTTCTCGCGGGCCCGAAAAGCACTGGTGGCTGACGGGGTTCAAGCTTTTTGACGTGGGCAGCCCGATGCTGATCGACTTGGTAATCACGCTGGAATTCCCCAATGACGAAATGGCCGATGCGTTCCTGGTCGGTCTGCGTGAAACCTGCAAAAACACGACCTCGATCGACAGGATGACCTATTCGCGAAGCGGAAATACATTTACG
>CADBON010000082.1 GCA_902796315.1 Oscillospiraceae bacterium
CGACGGGAAGCACGTCGGCGCTGTCGCCGAACACACCGAGGCGTTTGACGGCGGTTTTGTCAAGCGGCAAAAGCCCGTTGTTTTTCAGAAGCACCAGCGATTCGCGCGCGCTTTGCAGGGCAAGCGCCCGATGCTCGTCACAGCGCACGAGGCGGTCGGCGGCCGCGGGATCGACGAAGGGATCGTCAAACAGGCCGAGGGCGAATTTTGCGGTAAGGATGCGTTCCACGGCGCGGTCGAGCGAGGCGTCGTCAAGCAAGCCGTCGTCATACGCTTTTTTGAGAACGTCGAAACGGTCGAAGGGCAGCACAACGTCAAGCCCCGCCTTGATGCAGGCGGCGGCCCCCGCCTCCGGCGAAGCGGCATAGCGGTGCTCGTTCGCAACGCCATCCACACCGCCGTAATCCGAGACGACAAACCCCGTAAAGCCCCACTCGCGGCGAAGGATATCGGTCAGCAGTTTCGCATGACACGAGCAGGGAACGCCGTCCCACGCGTTGTAGGCGGCCATCACGGACAGCGCGCCCGCGTCGAAGCACGCCTTGAACGGCGGCAGAAAGACCTCGCGCAGGGTGCGCTCGCTCGTTTCGGAATAGTTGGAATCACGCCCGCCGGCGGCGTAGTTGTCGGCAAAGTGCTTGGGCGTGGCGATAACGCCGCTTTTTTGCAGGCCGGCGCAGATGGCCGCGCCCATATCGGACGTGAGCTGCACGTCCTCGCCGAAGGTTTCGACCGTGCGGCCCCAGCGGCAGTCACGTACGACGTTGACCACGGGGGCGAACACCTGCCGCACGCCCACCGCGGCGCACTCTTTGCCGATGGCCTCGCCGACGCACTCGATCAGCACGGGATCAAAGGTGGCGGCCATGCCGATGGGCTGGGGAAAACTGGTCGCCATGCCCCACTGGGCGCCGTGAAGTGCCTCGCCGTTCTCAAGCGGCGGGATGTGGTGCGGCTGTGCCTCGATGCTCAGACGCACGTCGCGGTTGATGCGCTCCGCCACGGCGGCGGGCGATTGCGGCTGCGGCCGGTCATAGTGCATGAAGTGGCCGGGGTTGCGGTAACTGCCGTGCAGCGGCTTGCGTTTTTGTTCGTAGGTTTCGTCGATATGGAACAGCATCTCCGCCGTCAACTGCCACAGTTTTTCCTCCGTGCTCATTTGCGCCAGCAGGGCCCGGGCGCGGGCGGACGGCGTGCCGGATTCGTTCATAGAGGCGCCTCCGTTTTCGGATTTTTCTTCATTATAGAATTCGGCGCGACGCTTTGTCAAGAAGTGTTTTTAAAGGAAAAATTCCCATTGGGGCGCATAAATCGCGCATTTTTTTACAACACCGTTTCACAAGACAAGGCGTGAATCCTGAAAATGTTGCTCCGTTCCCGATCAGTCGATCGGTGCATAATCATACAAATGGTAATCGCACGAATACTTGATTGTTTCATCAAAATGATATATACTATCATCAAGCCACAAAAAGGAAGTGAGTATATGTCCCCCGCGCAAACAAAAAGGACCGCAGCGGTCAAGGTCGCCGACACGCTGAACACCATAGAGGGCGTCCCCGTAACGAACTTTGCAAAAGAACTTTCGGCAAAGTGGGTGAAAGGTGAAATCACGGGAGCACAGATGAAGGCCGCTCTGTTGGAAAAGCACAGGAAGGTGCCATATTGAACGATTTGTACTTGATCGAAAACAGCACAGTTCTTAAAAATCTGCTTGGTATCACCGATGAAAAAGAACTTGATTTGGCCGAGGCGGAATTGTCACGCGCCAATATGATGTTGCTGTATGAAAACGGATTTGACGATTTTTCTCCCGGCGGCTTCTGTTATATCCACAAGTTCTTGTTCGGCGACGTATACGATTGGGCCGGAGAATACAGAAAAATCAATATCCGAAAACGCGAAGCTTTACTTGCAGGTCAGAGCGTTTGGTATTCCAACGATACGGACATCGGCAGGGATTTGGAGAAAGCATTCAAGGAAATCGGCAGCGTTAAATGGGAAGCATTATCAAAGGACGAGTTCGCTTCACAGATTGCACGCCTGTACCCAGCGTTATGGCAAGTGCATCCGTTCCGGGAAGGCAACACAAGAACGACCGTTATGATGATGACCTTCTTCATTGAGAAATACGGATATTACTTCGACCAAAATCTAATGGCAGAAAGCGCCGGTTATGTTCGTGACTCCTTCGTTTTGGCAAGTCTCGGCGAACATTCGGAGTACGAGCATCTTGAAGCAATACTGAAAGACGCTATCTGCACCGAGCCGATCGACTATACCGAAAACAGAACGACCGGTAACGATAAAAAGGAAAAATACAAATCCGATAATTATACGCCTGCAAAGCACGAATATATTGAATAAAGTTATCGTTGACATCGTTGGCGCATTGTGCTATTATTTCCAAAACGAGGGAATCATTATGAACAAGCGTTTTACAAAACTGAATGCACAGCCGCAGCAGCCCACACAGCAGGTATGGGCTTTCTGGCGCTGTGTTCATTTAAGATAGTTTTGTAAATCATATCAATTACCGAACTGCTGATGAACACAAGGTTCATCGGCAGTTATTTTTACAAGGAGGAAGAAGCATGAAGAATCCCATTCAAGAATATTATAACCACTATGACGAGGACGGAAGATTATTAAAGAAGAACAGACGTCCCGAGTATCTTCTGACTATGGAATACATTGAAAAGTATTTATTTGACGGTGCAAAGATACTTGAAATCGGCGCAGGTACCGGTAGGTATTCCATAGCGCTTGCCGATAAGGGCTATGATGTAACCGCCGTCGATCTGGTAAAGCATAATATTGATATTATGAAAAAGAAAGTAAAAGCGAGGCACAGAATAAAGATCATAGAGGGCAACGCCATTGACTTGTCTTTTCTCGATGACGAAACCTTTGATCTCGTTTTACTGCTCGGACCGATGTACCATCTGTTCACCGACGAGGATAAGCACGCCGCGCTCAGCGAAGCAATAAGGGTTGCAAAAACAGGCGGAATTATTTATGCGGCTTACTGCAATAACGATACCTGTATGTATAAAATGTTTTACGAAAGACGCATTCTCGGCTTGCTTGACAAGGGAATGATACGCGAGGACTACCACGCTATCTCAAGTCCGAACGAAATCTTTGAATTATATAGAAAACCCGATATTGACGAATTGATGAAAAATCATCATGTGACGCGTTTGCATTTTGTCGGTGTGGATATGCTGTCCTACGTTGTCAACGACAAACTTAACAGACTCAACAAAAGAGAATTTGAGGAGTATATGAAGTTCCTGCACAGCATTTGTGAGCGCGAAGATCTGACGGGCTTTTCAATTCACATGCTTGATATTTTCAAAAAAGAGTAACAACAGAAAAATACGATTGATTCATGAAATAACGATAAACGTATCTTTGCGTTACCGTTGACAACAGCAAAAAAACAGACCGATGAGTATATACTCTTTCGGTCTGTAATCGTATTGACGTCGTTTTCCCCATCGGGGCGTTGTTTTCAGCGTTCTGCAAGCGGAACGTAATCGTGCTTCTCTACCATACTCTGGTATGAGGGGCGGATGATCTTGTCGCCGTTGACGAGTTCCTCCATACGGTGGGCGCTCCACCCGACGATGCGGGCGATGGCGAAGAGCGGGGTATAGAGTTCCTGCGGAATGCCGAGCATATCGTACACAAAGCCGGAATAGAAGTCGACGTTGCAGCAGACGCCCTTATAGATGCGCCGTTTCTGCGGGATGAGTTCGGTGGCGAGTTCCTCCACGCTGCGGTAAAGGGCAAAGTCGGCTTCACGGCCCTTTTTCTCGGCCAGTTCCTGCACAAACGATTTGAACACCACAGCGCGCGGATCGCTGAGCGAATAGACGGCGTGACCCATACCGTAGATAAGTTTTTTGCGATCGAACACTTCGCCCGCGAGCATTTTGTCAAGGTACTCGCGCAGAGCGTCGCGGTCGGTGAGGTCGGTGACGTTCTCGCGGATGTTCTGCATCATCTCCATCACCTTGATATTGGCGCCGCCGTGCTTGGGTCCCTTGAGCGAGCAGAGCGCCGCGGCGATGACCGCGTAGGTATCGCTGCCGGCGGAGGTGACGACGCGCGTGGTGAAGGTGGAGTTGTTGCCGCCGCCGTGCTCCATATGCAGCATCAGCGCTATGTCGAGCACGCTCGCCTCAAGCGGCGTGAACACCCCGTCCGGGCGGAGCATATGCAGAATATTCTCGCCGACGGAGAAGTCCGGCTCAGGCCGGGTGATGTACATATTGCCGCCGTTGACCGAATAGTTGAAGGCGTGATAGGCGTAAATCACCAGCATCGGAAAAACGGCGATCAGCCGCAGACACTGCTGCAACTGCGTTTCCAGCGCGTGGTCGCCGACGGTGTCGTCATAACTCTGCAGGGTCAGCACGCTCTTTGTCAGCGAGTTCATCAGGTCTTTGGTCGGCGCTTTCATGATGACGTCGCGCGTGAAGTTGGACGGCAGAGTGCGGAACGAGACGAGCGTCCGGCGAAATTCTTCCAGTTCCGCTTTGGTCGGCAGTTTGCCGAACAGCAGCAGGAAGGCGGTCTCCTCGTAAAGATCGGCGGAGCCGTCCGCGGAAAACCGGCTGACGGCGCCTGCAACAAGGTCGCGGACGTTATAGCCGCGGTAGCAGAGTTCGCCGTCCACGGGGATGCGCGCACCGTTCTCTTCGCGCACGCCGACCACGCTCGAGATCGTTGTGACGCCCGCCAGCACGCCCTTGCCGTTTTTATCGCGCAGGCCGCGCTTGACGTCGTACTCCTCCACGCGGGCGGGGTCGATATAGTCGCTGTCGACGATCAATCGGCTGTAGCGTTCCATCAAGTCTTGTGCCATTCTTCTTGTTCCTCCGCAAATAGTCAGCGGCACGCCGCCTGACGCGGCGTGCACGTTTGTGTTGGAAACAGTGTAACACAACCGAAATGGGAATTCAAGTCAACAAATGTTAACTTTCATAGACAAACCATAAAGGCGTGCGTTCATTTCGTCAATATTCGCAGGATCACAGCCGTGCGCACGACCGTGTAGCCGACCAGCAGCGCCGTGACGGTGCGTTTGGCCGCGACGGCGGCGCGGTACGCCTTGTTCACACCCGACAGCGCCGAGACGGCGGCGCGCGTTTTTTCCGTTTTGTTCATGGTTTCACCCCGCAGTCAGCAGTACGGCGTGCGCGATCCCCGGCACCGTTTCGCCCTGCAGCGTGGTGGTGGGCGACAGCAGCGCCCCCGTGCCCACGAAGAGGACGTTGGGTAATTCGCCGTTTTGCAGCCGTTTGAGAATATGGGAGCAGACGACCGCCGCGCTGCACCCCGCGCCCGAACCGCCGCTGTGCACGTCCTGCCGCGCGGCGTCAAAGAGAAGGCAGCCGCAATCGGCGTGCACGGCGGAGAGGTCAAGCCCCGCCTCCGTGCGCAGGACCTCGAGAAGCAGTTCACTGCCCGTCGAGCCGAGATCGCCCGTCAGGATCATCCCATAATCGCCCGGTTTGGTACCCGTGTCGCGCAAGAAGTACTCGATAGTCTGCGCCGCGGCAGGGGCCATGGCGGCGCCCATATTGGACGCGTCCTTGATCCCGAGATCGCGCACCCGGCCGATGGCAAAGCAGTCGACGTGCGGGCGGTACTGCGCCGAACAGCCGATGACGGCCGCGCCCGCGGCGGTGGCCGTGCGCTGTGCGGCCTGGGAACGCTGACCGCCGTACTCCAGCGGTTGGCGGTACTGGCGTTCCGCCGTGCAGAAGTGCGACGAGGCGCTGCCCATCGTGCAGTGAAAACCGCCCGATTCGACTGCCAGCGCAGCCAATCCCAGCGACAGCGCGAAGGTCGAGCACGCCCCGTACAGTCCCGCGAGCGGCAGGCCGAGGTCGCGCATGGCGAACGAGGTAGCGGTGCACTGGTTCAGCAGATCGCCCGCAAAGACGGCCTCGACGGCGTCCGCCGTCACGCCCGCTCCGTCGATCGCCGCGGCGAGGGCGGCCTTCTGCATGGCGACCTCGGCTTTTTCAAAGGTCGTTTCGCCCCAAAACTCGTCGTTGCAAAAAATCTCAAACGAGGAAGCAAGCGGTCCCTCGTGTTCCATCTTACCGACCGCGGACGCCGCGGCCAATACCGACGGCCGCGAGAGCAGCCGCACGGTCGAATTCCCGATTCGTTCCGCCATTACGCCGCCCCCGTCAAAAACAAGATCAGGCCATAAAGAGCGGCAGCGCCGCAGCCGTAGACGATGACCGGCCCCGCCAGACTAAACATTTTTGCCGCCGTGCCCAGCACCCGGCCCTCGGCGTTGAACTCCACCGCGGGCGAGACGACCGAGTTCGCAAAACCCGTGATGGGCACCGCGGTACCCGCGCCCGCGACCCGTGCGATTTTGGCAAACGCGCCGGTGGCGGTCAGCACGGCGGTCAGCGCGATCAGCGTGACGGAAACCGCCAGTTTGGCGTCCGCTTCGGCGAGGCCGGTGCGCTCATACAGCACGCGCAGGACCTGGCCAAAGCAGGAGATGCCGCCGCCGAACAGGAATGCCATCAGACAGTCTTTCGCAAGCGGCGAATGCGGCGTGCGGGAATGCACCATTTGTTGATACTCTTGCGCTGTCACGGAACCCCTCCCCTTTGACGGTAGTGTTGCCGACGGATGGGAGAATATGCGCGCCCCTAAAAACCGAAAAAACGCAAAAAAAGAACGACCGTCGCCGGTCGTTCCGAATGGTTTGGGGTTATCGTCCGTTCGCCTTGTTGATCAGATCGGCGAGGGTTTCGCCGTCATCGTCTTCGGTCGCTTCCTCCGCCTGCTTGGATTTGACGGGCTGTTGGACGCGCGTCAGGCGGCGGGCAAACAAATAAATAATAAAGATGCCGATGCCGACGGCGTGCAGGACGAGAATAATGGGCGCAAGAATGGAGAGCATGGTGCGGGCTCCGCTTTTGGACGAAGTGATTGTCGCTACGCGGTTGGCGCCGAGCGTTTCGCCCGAGATCTTTCGGGCGGTGGTGGATTGCGTGGGCGCTTCGGTACCGAGTGTCGCCGAGACCTCGGGCATGATAAAGCCCTGCGTTTCAGCGGGCGCGTAATTGCCGACGCCATCATAACCGTTCGGCATGGGCTCTTGCGGCAGCGGCTGTTCGGCGTGCGTCAGCGGCAGCGTGGTACCGGGGATAGCCCCAGCCAAAGCGTTGTCAAGCCCGGTGCTGGCGACGTTAAAGGCCTTGCCGTACTGACCGATCTGATCCATCACGTTCTGAAAGGCGCTTTCGTCCACCAGCGAGCCGGCGTCGCTCACGAGCCCGGCCGCCCCGCCGGCAAGCCCCGCCGCGCCGCTCGCGGCGCCGCCCACGAGGTCGCCCGCGCCATCCACAACGCCGCCGACGACGCTCTCGACGGGGTTGTTTGCGGCGTGTGTATCCAGCCGGGCGCTCGTCACGGGAACGCGAACGTTCGTAACGGCGTAAAAAACGGAAAGGGCAAGAAGGCAGACGCAGAAAAACGCGAGTTTTTTCTTCACGGCGGGCCCTCCTCCCCTTTCAAGATTTCCGATAACAATTATAAAGGACGTTCTATGCTTTGTCAACGATTTTCAGCACCGCCGCGTCGTGTGCGCCGACGGTCACGGCAACGCTTCCGTCCGCGGGCAGCAGCGCGCCGCCCTGCCAGCATTCCCGTATTGCGGCGCCGTCGGGAACGTCCGGCAGCGTGAGCGTGCGCGCTTCCTCCGACAGATTGAACAGAGCCGCCCAGCGGCAGCCGTCACCGTCGGCAAGCCACACGCTTTGCGTTTCGTCAAAACAGAGTTCGCGCGGGTTGCGGCAGGTCTGGTTCATGGTAAGCACGTCGCGGTTGCAGAGCACCGACAGCGTGAACGGATCCGCCATCGTCAGTTCGGCGCCGATCATCAACGGCGAGCGGAAAATGCCCCACAGCGAAAGCATGGTGCGCTGTTCGGCGGGGGTGAAGCGGGTTTGGCGCGCGCCCTCGGGCAGGGTGAGCGTGCCGAGCGGCAGCATATCGCAGTCGGGATAGGCGCCGTCACGAACGTAGGGCGCCCAGGCGCGGCAAAGCCCGAACATCTCGAGCAGACGGGGCCATTGATCCCAGAAATCGCCGCTGATGCGCCACATAGTGGCGTGCGCCGCGAGATGCTCGTGCTCGGCAAGCGGCGCGGGACCGGGCGAAAGACTGAGAACGATCTCGCGGTCGACCTTTTCAACGGCGTTGGTCAGCAGTTCGAGTTCGCGGCGCGCGGAGTAGGGATTGTGCGGCAAGAACTCGGTATTGGCGATGTCGTCGCATTTGATGTAGTCGACGCCCCATTCCGCGTACAGCGCCAGCAGCGAATCGTAATACGCCTGGGCGCCCTCGCGGTCGGGGTCGACGCCGTACATATCGGTATTCCACGGGCAAATCGAATACTGCTGGGCCACGTCACGGGCGGTGGCGGCGGTGCCGAACAGCGGCGTGTTGCGATGCACGGCCTGACGCGGGATGCCCCGCATGATATGGATGCCGAACTTGAGCCCCATCGCGTGGATCTTGTCAGCGATCGGCCGAAAGCCCGCGCCGTTCGCCGCGGACGGAAAGCGCTCGGGCGACGGGATCAGACGCGAGTATTCGTCCATACAGAGTTCGGCAAAATTGTGGTAAGCGTAGCCGTCGGCGGTCGGTTCCGACCACTGGATGTCACAGACGACGTACTGCCAGCCGCAGTCTTTCAGTTTTGCAAGTGCGGCGGCGTTGGCAAGCAGTTGCTCTTCGTTGACGCTGTCGCCGTAACAGTCCCAACTGTTCCAGCCCATAGGCGGTTTTCCGCGGTACAGCATGGTATCACTCCTTTGCTTCAAGCATAACACAGCCCCGCGCAAAATGCAAGAAACTCTTGACGGCAAACCGCTGAGCCGTTACAATAGATTTATACGATTTTGGAGGCGATTCTATGGCAATTTTCAGACCGTTCCGCGCCCTGCGGCCGGCACCGGAATTCGCGTCGCGTGTGGCGGCGCTCCCCTATGACGTGATGAGCAGCGCCGAGGCGCGCGAAATGGTGAAGGGCAACCCCTATTCGTTTTTACACGTGGACAAGGCCGAGATCGACCTGCCCGAAGACGTGGATCTTTACAGCGAAGAGGTGTACGCCAAGGCGGCCGCCAACCTCAAAAAAAGCGAGGAAGAGGGCGTTTGCCGCACCGACCCGACGCCGTGTTTTTACGTCTACCGCCAGATCATGAACGGCCGCGCGCAGACCGGCCTTGTGGGCTGTGCTTCGGTGGACGATTACCGTGACGGTCACATCAAGCGCCACGAACTGACCCGCGCCGACAAAGAGGCCGACCGCATCCATCACGTGGACACCTGCAACGCCAACACCGGCCCCATTTTCCTCTGCTACCGCGGCAGTGAAGGCGTGGACGCCATCCTGAAAAAAGTGACCGCCGGCACGCCCGTCTATGACTTTGTGACGGACGACGGCATCGCCAACACCGTGTGGGTGATCGACGATGCGGACGACTGCGCCGCGCTCTCGGCCCTTTTGGCGGACGCGGGCGATTTCTATATCGCCGACGGGCATCACCGCTGCGCTTCCGCCGTGCGGGTGGCCGAACGCCGCCGCGCCGCC
>CADBON010000083.1 GCA_902796315.1 Oscillospiraceae bacterium
CCCGGGCTGTGCTCGCGGCGTTCGTACTCAAAATGAGCGGTCAACCCCATCAGCAGGTAGGCGCGCACGGCGGGATCGTCCTCCAGCCGCAGCAACGTGTACGCCGCCAGCAGGGCGAGATTGTCGTCGATATGGCAGGCGTGACCGTCGGCGCGCTTGTGGTACGCCGCGTTGAGCAAAAAGTGATGGTCGCGGATCAAACTGCGGTAACGCTCGTCGTACTTCGCGTCGCCGCTGACGTGGTGCGCGACTTTCAAATAAGCCAGCATCTCGAGCGAGTTGACGCCCTTTTCCCACATCCACATACTGTCGTGGTTCAGCGCTTCGGGCGCCCAGCAGGCCCACGAGGTCGGCTTGCCGTCGATATCGTGCAGATAGCCGCCGTGGTCGAGGATATGATCCGTCAGATCGCACACGGCGGTGCGGATCTGCTTCTTTTCCGCGGCGGTGGCGCACAGGTCGTAATAGACCGAAAAGCCGAGATAGTGGCCGGTCACCTCGTCGCTGGAGGTCTCGCCCAGCCATTCCGTTTTTCCGTCGGCGGTGCGGTGCCACTCCGCGCCCGGTTTGTCGGAGCCGAGGTTGACGCCCCAGTCCGGCTCGTCGGGGTAGCGCACGGCGCGCGCCGGAAAGCCCTTCACACCCGAAACGCGCATCAGCAACAGCATGGCCTTCATACTGCGCCGGGCGGCGGCAAGGGCGCGTTTGTCGCCCGTGCGCGCCCAGCGCAGCGCAAGCGCCGTGAGGTAGGTCTGGGTATGCAGGCCGTCGTTGTCGGAGGGGTTGCAGCACACGCCCGGGTGAAGACCGTCGGGCCCGAGGCCGTGAATGCGCACCACGAAGCCATCTTTCCGGGGGAAGTACGCCTCGGTCATATCGAAAAGGATCTCTTCTTTTTCTTCCAGCGTCATGCGGCGGGTGCGCACGGCCACCGCGCCGCCCTCGGCGCCGGTGTAAAGCGTGCCGCCGCTTTCGGCGACCGCCCGGACGTCCGTCGCGGCGGCGTACCGCGTGGCGGGCAGATATTTGGCGGCGCCGCTTTGAATATGCACGGCGCCCGCGTCGGTGCCGAGCAGCATGCTTCCGTCGCCGCAAGTCGTGATCGCATAGACCTTTTCGGCGGGCAGGCAGGCGATCTTATCGTGCCCCACCCAGCCGTCTTTGTAATCGTAAAGATACGCGCCCTCATCCGCGCCGACCCACAGATAGCCGACGCCGTCAAAGGCAAGGGCGTTGATGTGCAGTTCGGGCATGGTGCTGTGGTCGGGCAGAATGTTGCGCCAGGTGCGGCGCTTGCCCTCCATGCGAGAAAGGCAGCGCTCCCCTGCCGCGCAGAGGCGGCCGCCGCCCACGGCGAGAAGGTGAACGGTCTGGTCGGATTCGGACAGGCGCACGAACGCCGCGCCCTGCCGGCGGTACACGACGTTGCCCGCAAGCAAATACAGCGCGTCGTCCGCGGCGAGGTCGTCGATGGGGCATCCCGCGTCAAAAACCTTTTCCGCCCGCGTCTTGCCGACCGTGTACAGCACGCTGCCCGCGGCGGCGTAACAGACGCCGTCGAACGCAATCACACGCGAAAAAGCGCGCTTGCCGCCGAGGCGCGAGCAGACGCCCTCGCCCAGACGATACAGCCCCGCGTCCGTCGCGGCGATCACCGTCCCGTCGGGGGCGGCGGCGAGGGAACGCACGGTCGTGTCCAGCGGAAAGGCAATCGCCGTGCGCTGGTCGAACGGGCCGGTTTGATAGAGGTCGGAACGGTTCATATGCCCACCTTCTTACAGTTTCAGTTTGTCGTTGGCGGCACGCACGGTTTCGGGCGTGACCTTGACGACCTCACGGTCGTAGGTCAGCAGGCCGTTGAGTTCGTCCTCGACGTCGCTGACCTCGGTGTAGATCGCGGCGCTCAATCCCTTGTCGGTCATCGCCTTTTTCACGCGCTCGCCCAGCAGTTTGCACAGGGCGGCGTCAAGCGCCTCTTTGGTCTTGTAGATGCGGTAACCGAAGGTCTTGTCGGGGTTGAAAACGTGACCGGGCACCTTCATCGAGTAACCGCCGTACTCGGTCAGAGCAATGGGGCGGTTGTCGTTTTTGTCGTACTTCGGGAAGGCGAATGGCGTGAAATAGATATGGAACGAATTGACGTCGCCGGCGCCGTGATCCACCCAGCCGCTGGCGTGGTCAACGAGACGCGTCGGGTCTTTTTTCTTGTAAAACTCATAGGCCTTGACCGAATCGAACTGGCCCCAGCCCTCGTTCATGGGCGTCCAAAGGGCGAGCGAGGGCACGTTGTACAGCAGATCGATCATTTCGGCGGACTCCTCGTAAAAGACGCGGTTTGCCTCCTCGTCCTCACGGCCGTAGAATTTGCGGTGCTTTTCGCCGTCGCTCACGCGGCCGGCGTGCTTGTTGCGGAACAGCATCGACAAAAACGGCAGGGTGCCGATGGCCATAAAGTTGTAGCGGCCGCCGCCGTTGATCATATCCTGCCAGACGATCATGCCCAGCCGGTCGCAATGGTAATACCAGCGCAGGGGCTCGATCTTGATGTGCTTGCGCAAGGTGTTGAAGCCCAGGTCCTTCATCGTCTGAATATCATAGACCATCGCCTCGTCGCTCGGGGCGGTGTACATACCGTCGCTCCAGTAGCCCTGGTCGAGCAGGCCGTTCATGAAATAGGGCTTGTTGTTCAGCAGAATGCGCATCGTGCCGTTCTCGTCGGGGCCGACGCTGAATTTGCGCATGGCGAAATAACTTTCGATCATATCGTCGCCCGCGGCGATCTTCAGATCATAGAGATAGGGGTGCTCGGGGCTCCACAGTTCAAAATCCTTCATCTTGATAACGCCCCGGCCGTCAGTGATCTCGCAAACGGCCTTGATGTCGCCCTTGTCAAGCACCATCGCGCCGGCCTTGGCGGGTACGCGGTCGGAATAGACCAGTTCCACGGTCAGCGTGCCCGCGTCGATGTCGGGCGTGAGGCGGATATCTTTGACGTAATCTTCGCAGACCTCCTCCAGCCACACGGTCTGCCAGATGCCGCTCTGCGGGGTGTACCAGATGCCGCCGCGCTTAAAGGTCTGTTTGCCGCGGGCCTGGGTGCCCGTTTCGCTCGGGTCGGTCACGGTGACGCGCAGGTCGTTTTCGCCCTCGAGAATAGCGGCGGTGACGTCAAAGGTAAAGGGCAGGTAACCGCCCTTGTGCTCACCGACGGCGGCGCCGTTCAGCGTAACGGTGCAGGCGTAATCCACCGCACCGAAGTGCAGCAGTACGCGGTGCCCGGTACGGCGGAACGTAAACAGTTTTTGGTAATACAGCACCTCGTCGGGGCGCAGGGTCTTGCCGACGCCGCTCAGCACGCTCTCGGGGCTGAACGGGACGATGATCTTGCCCTGAAAACCGGCAAACTTTTTGGCCTTGTCGCTGATGGTGTAGTTCCATTCGCCGTTCAGGTTGATGAAACTGTTACGCTTCATCTGCGGGCGCGGATAGTCGTTCAGCGGCAGGGTCGTATCGAGTTCTCTGCCCCATCTTGTCAGCAGATTTTCCATAGTGTCGGTTCCTCCGTTCATTCAGAAAGCATAGTTCAACAGTATAAGTATAGCACATCGCCGATGGCTTTTCAACACAAAAACAAAACCCTGCCATGCCGACTGTCCCAACGGACAGTCGGCAGCGATATTTGCCCTGCGGGCAATCGATATACGCCTGCGGCGTTCGATATGCTTTATGCATAAAGCGCGATATGTTCGCTTCGCGAACGAGGGCAAATATCATATCGCATTCGCTTTTGGACGACATATTTCGTCTAAAAGCGAATATATCGAAACGGCTTTGCCGTTATATCGAATTTTGCCGACAGGCAAAATATATCGACCAAGCGGAATCTGCGGTACATCTTCCCTTTTTGCAGCGTTATGCGACAAAAACACCGGCTGAGAAAGGTCAGCCGGTGTTTCTTGAAATGTCCTCAGAGGTATCGCATACGAAAGGCAGGATTACTGTCAAATCGGTCAGACCTCGGCAGTTTGCAGCGACCGGCGGAAGAGTTCGATCTGTTCCACGTCGGAATACGGCACCAGTTCGCCGCAGATCTTCTGCGCGGTCTCGTGCCCCTTGCCGAGCAGCACGACAAAATCGCCCGCGTGCGTGCCGCCCAGAGCGGTCTGCACGGCCGTGGCGCGGTCGGGTTCTTCGACGCAGACGCCGCCCGCGTCGCGGCAATAACCGGCGACCTCGTCGCAGATGGCGGCAGGGTCTTCAAAGTTGGGGTCGTCGGCGGTGAAGTAGGTCATATCCGCGCCCGCGGCGCAGGCCTCGGCTACCCCGCGGCGGCGAATTTGCGCGCGCCCGCCCACGCAGCCGATAACGGCGATCAGGCGGTCGTGCGGGTACTCGCGCAACACGGCGAGAACGTTCGCCACGGCGCCGCCGTTGTGGGCGTAATCGAGAAAGACGTCCGCCCCGTTGGGCAGGGCGAAATGTTCCAGCCGACCGGGTGCGCCGGCTTCCGCCAGCGCTTCGCGCGCCGCCTCGGGGCTGATGCCGCAGCGCTCGCACAGAGCGAACGCCACCAGCGCGTTATCGGCGGAAAAGCGGCCGGGCATCGACACGAACACGCGGCTGCTTTCGCCGTTGTGACGGCAGAGAAAGCGCACGCCGAAAGTGCCCGCCTCTTTGACGGGCTCGACCTCGTCGGCGATATAATCGGCGTCGGGCGAACTGCCGAACGACGCCGTTTCGCAGTCGCAGGCGGCGCGGAAGGCGGGGTACTGCGCGTCGTCGCGGTTGAGCACCGCGAAATCGCACTGCTTGAATAACTGCAGTTTGCAGGCAAGGTACTCCTCTATCGTCTTATGCTCGTGCCCGCCGACGTGGTCGGGCGAAAAGTTGGTGAACACCGCCGCGTAAAAATGAATATCGGCGACGCGCTCCTGCTGGATGCCCAGCGACGAGGCCTCGACAAAGGCGTAGCGGCAGCCCGCGTCGGCCATCTCGCGCAGCAGGCGGAACATCTCGTACGACTGGGGCGTGGTGTTGACCGTCGGGTAGTGTTTGCCGCCGTAGACCGCGCCGTTGGTGCCGATCAGCCCCGACGGATAGCCCGCGGTATCGAACGTGCTTTTGAGCAGATAGGTCAGCGTGGTCTTGCCGTTGGTGCCGGTAATGCCCACCACGCGCACTTCGCGGTCGGGATGACGGAAGAAGTTGGCGCTCATGCGCGACAGGGCGCGGCGCGTGTTTTCACAGACGACCGTCACGGCGTCGTCGGGCAGGTCCGCGGGGCGGTATTCCACCGCAAACAGCCGACAGCCGCGGCGATAGGCGTCGGCGCAGAAGGCGTGGCCGTCCTGCACGCCGCGCAGGGCGACGAAGATCGCGCCCGGTTTGGCCGCACGCGAATCGTACGCAATATCACAGACGTCGGCCTCGCCGTCAAAGTCGGCGCATGCAACACCCGTCATAATCTCAATCAGTTTCATAGATCCCTCCGCAGTCGGTTTGGTTCCGATCGGCTTTAATAGTACCACAAACCACCGCCTTTGCATAGCATTTTTCAAAAAAATGCAAAAAATCAAAAAGGATGATTGACGAAAGCCCTATACAATGATATAATTTATTTAAATATACGGTAAAGGTAGTGGGTATATGAATTCCATTATTCTGAAAATCATGTCGCTCATGATGTCCCTGCTGGCCATGCTCGGTCAGGTGGCGACTCCCTCTGCGGATAACGCCATCCACCAGTATAACAAGGCCAAGGTCATGAGCTTCTACTTCACCGGTGACCCGCAGGTCGCCGCGGCCATCCCGTCGCGCGAAGCGGCCGTTATCGCCGCCGTGAAGGATTGGTGCGCCGCCGAAACCACGGTCGACGCCATGGTCTGTGTCGGCGACATCGCCGAGAACGGCCTGCTGCCCGAGTATGAGGCGATCTACAACGACTTTAAGGACGTGCCCGTTAAGAACTGGATCTTCGCCACCGGCAACCACGACATCCGCATGCGCGAATATTCCGAGACGGTCGCCCAGTTCACCGCGTTCCAGAACCAGTTCAACGACGCCAAGCACGCCATCAAGGCGCTGCACTACTCCTACACGGTCAAGGGGTATAAATTCATCGTCATGGGCAGCGACATCACCAAGTTTGAGGACGCGTTCTTCACCAACGCCCAACTCGAATGGCTCGATTCCGAACTGCAGTCCGCAACGCAGGGTGGTAAGCCGGCGTTCGTGCTGCTGCATCAGCCGCTCAAACACACGCACGGTCTGCCCAACACCTGGGGTTCCAGCATCGGCGATAAAGAGATCCTCGGCAGCGTCGGTGAACAGAGCGACACCATTCTGGAGATCCTCGATAAATACCAGAACGTCATTTTGCTGACGGGCCACCTGCACACCGGCTTCGGCCAGTACACCTACGAGAAGATTGGCAACAACATCCACGGCGTCAACGTTCCTTCGCTCGGCATTGAGAACAAAGACGGCAAATACAACAACAACGGCACCGGCTTCTACGTTGAGGTCATGCCCACCAAGGTCGTCTTCCACGCCCGCGATTTCGCCAAAGGCGTCAACATCAACGACCAGGATATCACCGTTCCGCTCGTGTAACGCGCACACAAATCACACCTCTCGCATAGCATGGTGCGAGAGGTGTTTTTTTATGCGTACCGTATACGACCTTGTCGAACTTGCTCTGGCGGTGACCGGCTGTGTATCTTTGCTGCTGTCGCTCGCCTTCCGTCTGCGCGTGTGGCAGACGGGGCGGTGGACGGCCGTATTGCCGGCGGCGGACGACGTGCCGCAGACGGTGCGCCGCGCCGTGCATCTCAGGCGCCTGCTGGAATTCTGCGGACTGGAAAAGCAGGTCGCGCTGTGCGTGGAAGCGGAAAACGACCCCGCGGATGCCCTGCGCCGGGCGCTGGATGAAGCGCTGGGCGAGGGAGCCGTCACGTGCGTGACGCGTGCCGCACCGAAGCCAAAAGATAGCTAACCCCTCTCAAAAACAAAGAAAAAACCGATTCCCAAGCGGGAATCGGTTTTGTTTGTTATTGCGGGTCCGTTACAGAATGAAGATGATGACGTCGCGGCGGCCCCAGTTGATGCACTGCTCGGTAGAGTTCATAAACAGATCGACGGTCCAGTCGACGTCGTGGATGAACCCGCCCGTGTCGGCCGCGATGCAATAGCCGTATACGTAACGGCCGTCGGCGGAGACGATATACATCTCGGTGCCGTAGGGGATCTCCTTCGGGTCAACGGCGATATAGCCCGTCTGCGCACGCTTGCCGGTGGAGGTAATGCCGCCGGGGATGCAGTACGCGGTCGCCTTGGCGTTGATGACCTGACGGTAATTGGTCGGGATACCGCCCGCGCCGATGGTGACGTAGGAGGGCACGGCCAGTTCGCTGATGGCGTTGCCGCTGGGGATCTGCGACGGATGGATCTCGTTCTTTGTGCCGATGTTGATGACCTCGTTGACGGGTTCGCTGATCATCTTTTCGGACTTCACGGTGCTGTCGGTCAGTTTACCGTCCACAAAGCGCTCGGAATAGACGACGGCCTTTTTCCCGTCCACACCCTGCACGACCGTTTCCATCTTGTTGCGCTCGAGCCGGTCGCTGTAGTTGTACTCGGTCTCAAAGGGTATGGTGACCTCTTCGGTGCGTTCCGCGGTCTTGACACGGTACACGCGCACCTCAACGTCCTTGGTCAGCACGGTGTCGGGGGTCGGGTCGGTGACGTCCTCGGGGCCGAGGTTTACGCCCATGGCGGCCAGCGCGTTGCCGACGGTGGGCGCCGAGACGGTTTTTGTCACGGTTTTGCCGTCCACGGTCACCGTTACTTGATAAAAGCCGTAGATTTCGATCGTCATGCCTTCCTCAAGCGGGTCGGCAAGACTGTGGTTCAGCGAGCAGCCGTCGCGCAGTTCCACGCCGCTGGCGCGGATGGCGTCGGACACAAGGCCGGAAGCGTACACGGTGTGCAGCGAGCCGTCGCTGTCATAGACGTTGACGCGCACGCCGCGCAGGACGAGAATGGCGCTCCCGTCTTTGCCCGGTGTAAAGTTGCTGGTGTTGATAACGTCGCCGTACGCTTCGTTGACGTGGACCCCGGCGTCGGCAAGCACGGCCTCGGGCTCGATCGCGGAAGTATTGACCACGCTTACGGTATCGCCGTCGAGAACGGTGACGGAATACAGCGTGGGCGGCGCGGCGAACGCGGTGACGGAAATCAGGAACAGGACCGCAAGAAGGAACAGACCGACCCTTCTGTACGGCGAACGCACCGTCGTGTCGCCTATTTTACGGATTGTCATGGTAAATCTCCTTAAACAAGCAGGTGTCCGCCGGTCGAGCCGGAGAGCGTTGGTTCCGGAACCTGCCGTTATTAGGCGCCTCTGTTCAACTCCGTCCGCGGGTTTGCCGGGCCCGCAAGGCGATGAAAAACAGATTAACCGTGGTCCAAAAGTAACATCCGGACCTTCTTATACAATGGCAAACAGCATTATACCCATTATTTTTTGATTGTCAAACCTTTTCAAAACGGTCTTTTTGTTGAAGATTCACAAAAAACGGCAGCATAATTCCCTTTGAAAAACCATATCTTGCGGATACTTGTCAAAAAATCCACAATTTGTACGCAAGCAGGTTTGACATTTTCACAAAAATTACAAATTGTAACCGTCTTATTGTCAAAAATGGGGTCTTACAGGTACAAAATCTTCCGTTTTCCCTTGTTTCTTTGTGCGTAATATATTATAATAGTATAGATGATCGAAAGGAGGGGGCGGTATGCTCGTTGAACTTCCCGCGCCGGTGCGGCAGATCATTGCGCGGCTGGAACACGCCGGCTATGAGGCCTATTGCGTGGGCGGTTGCGTGCGCGACTGTCTGCTCGGCCAAACGCCGGGCGACTGGGACCTGACCACCTCCGCCACTCCCGCTCAAACGGCGGCGGTCTTTGCCGACTGTCCCCTTGTCACCGCCGGTATCAAGCACGGCACGGTCGGCGTGGTGCTCGACAAAACGATGTACGAGATCACCACCTACCGCGTCGACGGCGATTATGCCGACAACCGCCACCCCGAGGCCGTACGCTTTACGCCGAGTCTGACGCTGGATCTTGCGCGGCGCGACTTCACCGTAAACGCCATGGCGTGGAACGAAAAAACCGGCCTGGTCGACCCCTTCGGCGGGCAGACCGACCTGGAGCGCGGCGTCCTTCGCACCGTCGGCGATCCCGACGAGCGCTTTGCCGAAGACGGCCTGCGCATCATGCGCGCCCTGCGGTTTTCGTCGACGCTCGGTTTCCCCCTTGAGCCGGAGACGGCGGCGGCCGTTCACCGCGGCCGCACTCTCTTGCAAAACATTTCGGCGGAGCGGCTGGCATCGGAACTTGTCAAACTGCTCTGCGGCAAAGACGTCTTTCGCGTATTGATGGCGTGCCCCGACGTGCTGAGCGTTTTCATCCCCGAGATCGCGCCGACGGTCGGGTTTGCCCAGTACGGACCCAAACACGCCTACGACGTGTGGGAGCACACCTGCCACACCGTGGAGGGCGTGCCGCCCGACAAGATCCTGCGCCTGACCATGCTGCTGCACGATTTGGGCAAGGTGCCCACCCACACCCTCGACGAAGTCGGCGCCAGCAAATTTACCGGCCACGCCGCAGTCGGCGCACAAATGGCCAAGACTATTCTCACCCGCCTGCGCTTTGACAAAAAAACGGTCGAGCGCGTCACCTTCCTTGTGGCGCACCACGACTTTATGCCGCCCAAGACCAAGACCGATCTCAAAAAGGCGCTCAAAACGCTGACGCCCGACGACGTGCGCACCCTGCTGGTCATCAAAAAGAGCGACCGCGGCGCGCTGGCGGAACCCTACCGCGACATTTCCGCGGCGAGCGCACAGTGCCTTGCGTGGCTCGGTGAAATCGAGCGTGACGGCGATTGCTGTACGACGGCGCAGCTTGCCCTGAAGGGCGATGCCCTGCTGCGGGCGGGCGCGGCGCCCGCTTCCGTCAGCACTCTGCTCGACAAGGCGCTCGACGCCGTGATCGAGGGCCGCGTGCCCAACGAACCCAAGGCGCTGCTGACCTACCTTGAAACCAATGAATAATTCCCGAACACCCTTTTCAAAACATAAAGAAAGAAGGATTTTCACATGCGCAAAACCCTGCCTCTTAACTACGAATGGAAGTACAGCCCCTCGTTCACCGACGATATGACGGCGGTGGCGTACGACGATTCCGCCTTTGAAACGGTGGATATCCCGCACGCCAACAAGGAACTGCCGCTCAACTACTTTGACGAAAAAAGTTACCAGTTCGTCTCCTGCTACCGCAAGGCCTTTGCGCTGAAAAAGCGCAAGGGGTATCGCTATCTGCTCCACTTCGAGGGGGCGGCGGTCTATTCCCGCGTGTTTTTGAACGGGGCGTTTTTGGGCGAATACAAAGGCGCCTACAACCGCTTTTCTTTTGACATTACCGACGCCGCCGAGAGCGGCGAAAACCTGCTTGCCGTCCAACTCGATTCCACCGAACGGAAAGAGATACCGCCGTTCGGCAAAGTGGTGGACTACCTCGTGTACGGCGGCATCTACCGCGAAGTGTGGATCGAAGAAGTTCCCGCCGTCTATCTCGCCGACGTGTTCGTGCGCACCCGCTGCGTCACCGCTCCCAAAAAGGTGCTGGATATTGACGTCACCTTCAGCGAGAGCGCCGAGGGCACGCTGAAATTTGAACTGCTGGACGGCGACCGCGTGATCGCGGAAAAAGAGACCGCCTTCAAGGGGACCGTCATCAACGCCAAATGGGCGGTCGAGGACGTCAAACTGTGGGACGTCGACGATCCCAACCTCTACACCCTGCGCGTAAGCACGGCGGGCGACGAGGTTTGCACACGTTTCGGCTTCCGTGAGTGCCGCTTCAAAAAAGAGGGCTTTTTCCTCAACGGCAAACACCTGAAACTGCGCGGTCTTGACCGCCACCAGAGTTACCCCTACGTCGGCTACGCCATGCCTGCCAACGTACAGCGTGCCGACGCCGACTTACTGAAAAAGACGCTGGGCGTCAACATCGTGCGCACCGCCCACTACCCCGACAGCATCCACTTTTTGGACCGCTGCGACGAGATCGGCCTGCTGGTCTTTACCGAGATCCCCTCGTGGCAGTACCTGGGCGAAGAGGGTGAATGGCGCGACATCTTCCGCGACAACGTGCGCCGCATGGTGCTGCGTGACCGCAACCACCCCAGCGTGGTGCTGTGGGGCGTGCGCGTCAACGAGGGGATGGACTGCGACGAACTGTACAGCCAGACCAACAAGATCGCCCACGACCTGGACGATACCCGTCAGACGGGCGGCGTGCGCAACTTCCCGCGCAGCCACCTGCTTGAGGACGTCTACACCTTCAACGATTTCAGCCATTCCGGCGGGCAGATCGCCCTGCTGCCGCCCGCGGTAGTCTGCGGCGACGCGCCCCTTCTGGTGACCGAGCATAACGGGCATATGTACCCGACCAAGAGTTTTGACCGCGAGGCCGTCCGCCTGGAGCACGCCCTGCGCCACACCCGCGTACTGAACCGCGCCTACGGCGACGACCGATACAGCGGCGCCATCGGCTGGGATATGGCCGATTACAACACCCACAAGGATTTCGGCAGCGGCGACCGCATCTGCTACCACGGTGTGACCGATATGTTCCGCGTACCGAAACTCGGCGCCGCCATTTACCGCTCCCAGCAGGAGGACGTGCCCTTCCTTGAGGTGTCGTCGTCGATGGATATCGGCGAGCATCCCGCCGGCGTGCTGGGCAAGGTGTGGGTCTTCACCAACTGCGACAGCGTCAAACTCTATAAGAACGGCAAATACACCAGCACCATCGTGCCGGCCGATTCGCCGTTCAAAAACCTGCCCCATCCCCCGATGGTGGCGGACGATTTCATCGGCGATATGCTCGAAGAGAGCGACCACATCGACCCCAAGGCGGCCCCTTTGCTCAAGGACGCCCTCATCGCCGGGCAGACCTACCAACTGAAAATGCCCCCGCAAAACTACGCCAAGGTACTCGGCGCGATGGTCATCGGCAAGATCGGCGTCAAGAATATGTATGACGTCGTGATGAAGTACATCGGCGGTTGGGGCAACGAGCAGGTCACCTATAAATTCGAGGGTTACAAAGACGGCGAATGCGTCTGCACCGTCGTCAAGGAAGCGGTCACGTCGATCCACCTCGAAATGACCGCCGACGCCGACGTACTCAAGGCCGGCGACACCTACGACGCCACCCGTATCGAACTGGTCGCCCGCGATCAGAACGGCAACCGTCTTCCGTTCGCGGACTGCGCCGTGCACGTCACCGTGGAGGGCGCCGACCTGATCGGTCCGGCGGATTTCCCGCTCATCGGCGGCGACCGCGCGTTCTGGGTACGCACCAACGGTCAAAAAGGCAAGGTCACCGTCACCGCCGACGGCGGCGCGCTCGGCAAAGTTGCGCTTGACTTGACAGCCGAATGATATTATAATAAGTATTCCAATTCCGGAAAGGAGAATCGCCATGGACAAAAAGCCCTATTACATTACTACTGCCATCGCCTACACGTCGCGCAAACCGCACGTCGGCAACTCGTATGAGATCGTGTTGACCGACGCGATCGCGAGGTTTAAGCGAATGCAGGGCTTTGACGTCTATTTCCAGACCGGTACCGACGAGCACGGCCTGAAAATCGAGCAGTACGCCGAAGAGGCGGGCATTTCGCCCAAAGCGTACGTCGACAAGGTCAGCGGTGAGATCAAGGCCATCTGCGACAAACTCAACACCACCTACGACCGCTTTATCCGCACCACCGACGACGATCACGTCGCCGCCGTACAAAAGATCTTTCAGAAACTGTACGATCAGGGCGATATTTACAAAAGCGAGTACGAGGGAATGTACTGCGTCCCGTGCGAGAGTTTCTTCACCGAGTCGCAGTTGGTCGACGGCAAATGCCCCGACTGCGGCCGCGAGGTACAGCCCGCCCGTGAAGAGGCCTACTTCTTCAAGATGAGCAAGTACCAAAAGCGGCTGGAGGAGTACATCGAGCAGAATCCCGATTTCATCTTCCCCGAAAGCCGCAAAAAGGAAATGGTCAACAACTTCCTCAAGCCCGGCCTGCAGGATCTGTGCGTCACCCGCAGTACCTTCACCTGGGGCATCCCCGTGCCCTTTGACCCGAAGCACGTCATCTACGTATGGGTGGACGCGCTGAGCAACTACATCACGGGACTCGGCTATACGCCCGACGGCGACTGCGGCGAACTCTATCAAAAATACTGGCCCGCCGACGTGCACATCATCGGCAAAGATATTCTGCGTTTCCACACCATCTACTGGCCCATTCTGCTGATGGCGCTCGACGTGCCGCTGCCCAAGCAGGTGTTCGGTCACCCGTGGCTGCTGTCCGGTCAGGATAAGATGTCCAAAAGCCGCGGCAACGTCATTTATGCGGACGAACTCTGCGACCGGTTCGGCGTGGACGCCGTGCGCTACTACCTGCTGGCCGAAATGCCGCACGCGCAGGACGGCACCATCTCGTATACCAATATTATTGACCGCTACAACGGCGACCTCGCCAACACGCTGGGCAACCTCGTCAACCGCACCGTCGCCATGAACAACAAATATTTTGACGGCGTCGTGCAGGAGCCGACCGCCGCGGAACCCCTTGACGACGAACTGCGGCAGATGGTCGAAGCCCTGCCCGCCACGGTCGTTTCGCTGATGGATACCTACCACGTAGCCGACGCCCTGTCCAAAATCATGGACCTCGCCAAACGGTGCAACAAGTACATCGACGAAACCATGCCCTGGGCCCTCGCCAAGGACGAGAGCAAGCGCGCGCGTTTGGGCACCGTACTGTATAACCTGCTTGAGAGCATCCGCTTCACCGCGGTGCTGTTAAAGCCCTTCATCCCCGACACCGCCGACAAGATCTTCGATCAACTCGGCACCGACGCCGTTTCGTTCGACTCGCTGACCGCCTTCGGCGGACTGCGGGCGGGCGGCAAAGTCGGCACGGCCGTTCCGCTGTTCTCGCGCCTTGACCCGGAAAAGACCCTCGCTGAAATCGAGGCCTCGCTCCCCGAGCCGGAGGAAGAAAAGCA
>CADBON010000084.1 GCA_902796315.1 Oscillospiraceae bacterium
CGCCTTTGACAGCGTTGTTTCCGCCGTCGCCTACGGGTATTTCCTCAAGAAAAACAAGTACAACATCCTGAGAGTTGAATGATTTGTTCCTAAGTACCGGAGCAGGTTTGCCTGCTCCTTTTTCGGGGATTCAAATTCGCGAGAAAATATTGAAAAGCGGCGGAGTATACGATATAATAACAAGAAAACGACAGACGCGCGAACGGTCTGCGTTTGGGAACAGACGAAAACGGTCGGAACGATCACGGCAAGAGATTGGGGCGTAACGCATGAGAAAATTCAAACACATCACCATCGGCGGGATACAGCAAAAGATTTTTAACCTGGTCATTATTACGATTTTTCTGATGATGATCGTGTACACCGCTGTCATCCTTTACCAGGTCGGCAAACTGACCGATCTCGTGCATGATGCGAGCGCTTCGCAGAAGCAGGCGATCACCGATATTTCCGAACAGACGATGACGGGGGTTCTGGACGCCAACCTCACGCAAAGCACGCAGATGGAAGCGTACATTGCCCAGGATGTTTTCAGCGACGCGATGCGCGTCGTAAAAAACGTTGCGGACTACACCGGCAAGCTGTTTGCCGACCCGGCCGCCTACCCTGCCCGTGCGGTCGCGCTGCCCGACAAAGCGAAAGACGGCGAGATCAGCGCGCAAGTGCTCGCGGAACAGGGCGTCGATATTTCCGCGCCGGCTATCCAGAACAAACTGGAACTGATCGGCAATCTGACCGACCTGATGACCGCCGTTTACGCGGACGCGAACGTGGATTCCTGCTACGTGGCGCTGCCGGACGGCGTGATGCTGCTGGTCGACGACCATTCGGGAACGAAATTCGATGCGGACGGCAACATCGTGCCCATTCCCATCCGCGAGCGCGCGTGGTACACCGGCGCCGCCGAAACGGGAAAACTGTATTACACCGACGTGACGACCGACCTGTTCACGGGGGAAATCAGCATCATGTGCTCGCTCCCCGTCTATCATAACGGCGAGCTTGTCGCGGTGATCGGGGCGGATCTGTTTCTGAACGACGTATCGAACGCGGTGAACAACGCGGCGCGCGACGGAAGTTTTATCTGCATCGTCAACCAAAAGGGGCACGTGCTGTTCTCCCCGCAAAGCGAAGGGATCTTCAGCGTTTCTCCCGCGGACAAAGCAAAGGACCTGCGAGCGGACGAAAACGGGCAGCTTGCCGGTTTCGTTCGGGACGCGCTTGTGAAAAGCACGAAGCTGCAGTTGATCGACGTGGACGGAGAACCATGTTACGTCGTCGGTTCGCCGATACAAAACGTCGGCTGGGCGGTGATAAGCGTCGTTCCGAAAACGCTGGCGGATCAGCCCGCCACAGCCATGCTGACACGTTTTAACGACATTCAGAGCAATGCGACGAATACGTTCAACACAGGGATTTCGAACGCCACCATGACGATCTTCATCCTGATCGCAATCGTCCTGCTGCTTTCCGCAACGACGGCCATCATCCTTTCGAAGCGGATCGTAAAGCCGCTTGAGGCCATCACCACGCGCGTTCGCGCGCTCGGCGGGGACGATCTGCAATTCCGGATGGAGGATACCTACCGCACCGGCGACGAGATCGAGGTGCTTGCCGAATCGTTTGCCATGCTTTCCGGCAAGACGGTGGAGTATATCGCAAAGGTGAAGCAGATCACGGCGGAAAAAGAGCGCATCGGCGCCGAACTGTCGTTGGCGACGCGCATCCAGGCGGATATGCTGCCGACGATCTATCCCGCCTTCCCCGAGCGGCCGGAGTTTGATATTTACGCTTCCATGTCCCCGGCAAAGGAAGTCGGCGGTGATTTTTACGATTTCGTACTTGTTGATGACGATCACTTGTGCGTATTCATCGCGGACGTGTCCGGCAAAGGTGTACCCGCGGCGCTGTTCATGATGGCCTCGATGATCATTTTGGCGAATAACGCGCAGATGGGGAAAAGCCCGGCGCAGATTCTGAACGACGCCAACGCCGCCATTTGCGCAAACAACCGCGAGGAAATGTTCGTCACCGTTTGGCTCGGCGTCCTTGAGATATCCACCGGAAAACTCACAGCGGCGAACGCGGGGCACGAATACCCGGTGATCAAACAGCCGAACGGCGATTATGAACTGCTGAAAGACAAACACGGCTTTGTCATTGGCGCTATGGACAGCGCCCGATACAAGGAGTACGAAATTCAGCTTGAGCCCGGATCCAAACTGTTCCTGTACACGGACGGCGTGCCGGAGGCGACCGACCGCGACAAAACGCTGTTCGGCACGGAGCGGATGCTGGCCGCGCTCAACGCCGCGCAGGACGCCGCGCCGAAAGAAACGCTGGAGAATATGCGCCGCGCCGTGGACGTCTTTGTGCAGGACGCGGAACAGTTCGACGACCTGTCGATGGTAGGCCTGGAGTACAAAGGCCCGCAGGCGAAGCCGGAAGATGGCGAAACGGAGCAGGAATAACAAACCTGCCAAGAAGCAAAAAACGACCGGAACCCATGACGGGTCCCGGTCGTTTTGGCGTCCCCGGCGCGATTCGAACGCGCGGCCTTTCGCTTAGGAGGCGAACGCTCTATCCGGCTGAGCTACGGAGACACGGTTTTTGCAAAGCGTATTGTAGCAAAAAAAGGCGCGTTTGTCAACGGAGCATCATTCTATTCTTGTAAAATCGAGAGGTTTATGATAAACTGATAGTATCAATCAAAAAAGAGGGATGTTTATGGAAACCGCTAAAAAGAAAACGGTGCTGAGCGTGTGCCTGTTCGTCGTGATTTTCGCAGGCCTGCTCATCACCGCCACCTTCACCGATCTGCAGGTCAGCAAAATACTGGTCGACCTGGAGCCGGGCTGCTACTTCACCGACAACATCTTCGGCGCCGTGTTTGAGGCCATCGGCTCTTCGCCCGCGTACCTGTTCCTGACGGCGGCATTCGCGATCCTGTTCGCCAACACCGCGCGCGCCGAGAACAAGGCGCTGAAGTACCTCGGCAGTATTGCCGCCAACGGCGCTGGCATTGCCGCCATGTACGTCTGCCTGAACGACGTGGTCCGCTACGCCAACGAACACCTGGATTGCGAAAGCGTGACCGGGGCCGGGTACTTCAAAATTCTTGTCATCGTGCTGGCCGTAGCGCTTGCGGAGGGCTGCTGCGCCGTCTTCCTGAAAAAGGTCGACCCCGCCACCGCCAAGGCGCTGTTGAAATTCTCGTTCGTGGTGATCTTCGCGGTCGCGCTGTCGAATCTCATCATCAACGTCGTTGTCAAAAACATTATGTGCCGCCCGCGCTACCGCGCGATGTGGGCGCTCGGCGATACGGAATTCACCAACTTCCACCGCTGGTATCAGAAGTTCTACATGCCCGAGGAAGGCGACCCGCTCTTCATCGCCGCCGTTCAGGGCAACGCTGTCGGGCATGACGCGTACCGTTCCTTCCCCTCCGGCCACACCAACGCCGCGGGCACGGTCTATACCCTGCTCGTGCTGCCGATGCTGCTGAAAAAATACGACACCAAAAAGTGGCGCGCGCTGCTGCTTGTCATCGCGATCTGCATCACGGGCATCGTCGCGGTCAGCCGCATCGTCTGCGGCGCGCACTTCTTCAGCGACGTGCTGGTCGGCGGTACGATCATGTTCCTGTGCACGCTGCTCGGCGCAAAACTGTTTATCCG
>CADBON010000085.1 GCA_902796315.1 Oscillospiraceae bacterium
ATTATGTATTTAGTGCAAAAGCACGTTGTACGCGCATGGCTTAAAGACGAGCATAAGCGTGTTGACGGCAGAGGTATCGACGATATCCGTCCCTTAAACGCGCAGATCGATCTGCTTGCCCGCGCACACGGTTCGGGTATGTTCACCCGCGGCCAGACCCAGGTTTTATCGGTTGCAACTTTAGCGCCGGTAAGCGAAGCTCAGAAGCTTGACGGTCTTGACGAAGAGACGCAGAAGAGATATATCCACCACTACAACTTCCCCTCTTATTCAGTAGGTGAAACCAAGCCCGCCCGCGGTCCCGGCAGACGCGAGATCGGTCACGGCGCTCTGGCGGAGCGCGCTCTGCTGCCCGTCATCCCGTCCATAGAGGAGTTCCCGTACTGCATCCGCCTCGTTTCCGAAGTGCTCTCGTCCAACGGCTCCACGTCGCAGGGTTCCGTCTGCGGTTCCACGCTGGCGCTCATGGCAGCGGGCGTGCCGATCAAGGCGCCCGTCGCCGGCATCAGCTGCGGTCTGATCACCGAGGGTGACCGCTTTATGACCATGGTCGACATCCAGGGTCTGGAAGACTTCTTCGGCGATATGGACTTCAAAGTCGCCGGTACCAAGAAGGGCATTACCGCCATTCAGATGGACCTCAAGATCCACGGCCTGACCCCCGCCATCATCAAAGAGGCGTTTGAAAAGACCTACAAGGCGCGCTGCTACATTCTCGATGAGATCATGCTGCCCGTCATCGCCGAGCCGCGTGCCGAGCTCTCCAAGTACGCGCCCAAGCTGCTCTCGACCAAGGTCGACACCGACAAGATCGGCGACGTCATCGGCAAGCAGGGCAAGGTCATTCAGAAGATCTGCGCCGAGTGCGACTGCAAGATCGACGTCGAAGAGGACGGCACCGTCTACGTCACCGCCGTTGATATCGACAACGCGCAGAAGGCCATCGACATCGTCAACACCATCGCCAACGGCCCCGAGATCGGCGCCATTTACAAGGGTGTTGTCACCCGTCTGATGCAGTTCGGCGCCTTTGTCGAGATCGTGCCCGGCATCGAGGGTCTGGTCCACATCAGCAAACTCGACGTCAAGCGCACCGAGCGCGTGGAAGACTGCGTCAACGTCGGCGACGAGGTCATCGTCAAGGTCACCGAGATCGACGACCAGGGCCGCCTGAACCTCTCGCGCCGCGACGCGCTGATCGAGGTCGAGGGCCTTGTTCCCGAGAATCCCGACGAGCCCGAGCGTGAGCGCCGTCCGCGCAGAGGCGGCAACTTCCGTCACGACCGCCGTCCGAGAAACTAACCGATAAACAAAAAGAACGCTGTTCGTTTGAACAGCGTTCTTTTTTTGTAATCGTTTTTACTTATTCGCCCATCGTTTGTTTGAGGAACTCGACGGCGGCGCGGATGTCGCGTTCCGGATTGTCGCCGACTTCGCGCTCGATGGTCAAAAAGCCGTCATAGCCGATCTCTTCCAGCGCGGCAAGATAGGCGGGGAAGGGCACGTCGCCCTCGCCGAGCGGCAGTTCGATAAAGCCGCGGTCGGTCACGATCACGTCCTTTTTGACGCCGTACACGACCTCGGGATCGTTTTCGCGCAGACGGCGGCCGTCCTTGGCGTGGGTGTGGACGATGTATTTCTTCAGCGTATGCACGGCGCGGACGGGATCGTCGCCCGTGACCATCACGAGGTTGGCGGGGTCCAGGTTGACGCCGACGCCGGTGCTGCCCAGCGTGTCGAGAAATCCGCAGAGCGTTTCGGCGGTCTCGGGGCCGGTCTCCACGGCGAAGTGCGCGCCGCAACTGTCAGCGTACGCGGCAAGTTCGCCGCACGCTTCCTGCAGAATGCCGTAGCGCTCGTGATGCGGGTCGGTCGGCACCACGCCGATGTGCGTCGTCACGATGTCGGTGCCCAGATCCAACGCCAGGTCGATGATCCGCTTGCTCTGCTCGACCTTTTCGACGTTGGCCGCGGGGTCGCCGAAGCCGCCGCCGAGGTCGCCGCACAGGGCGGAAATGACCAGACCGTTATCCTTGACAAGATCGCGGAACTCCGCGCGCGCGGCGGGCGAGAGCGCCTGGGGCGTGTAATCGCCGTGCGAAGCGTACACCTGAATGCCCTGGGCGCCGCATTCCGCGGCCTTGCGAACGGCGGAGGGAATGTCGATTTTGAACGAGTCGACGATGATACCGATGGGAAAACGTTTCATACTTCTTCTCCTTTAGCGGTTATTCGGGTACTGCGGGGCGGCATAAGCGCCGTTGGCGCGCGCCTGCAGTTCTTTGACCTGTTTGCGGTTGCCGACGAACTTCACAAGGAAGACGATCGCCAGAATGGTGAACACCAGCGACGGCAGACCCAGACCGAACAGCGCGATCGCCAGGATCGCAAGGCCCGCGCCGGCCACGGCAGAATCGCCGCCGACGGTCTCCCAGTCAACGGGCACTTCGCCCTCCTGCGAAATGACGATGGGCACGTCGTCCGGCACGTCTTCGATTGCGTCGTCCACGTCCCCGGCCGCGTCGCTTGCCGCTTCGCTCACGTCGGTCGCGGCGTCGTTTGCGGCGGCGGAAACGTCGTTTGCGGCGTTCGCCACGTCTTGGGCAATATCTCCCACGGCGCCGGCCACGTCGTTCGCAACGTCACCGATCACACCGGCGACACGGTCGGCAACCGAGCCGACCACGTTCCGCGTGGTCTCGGGCACGGTGGTGCTTTCTTCGGGCGCCGCCCCGGTGGCGGCGGCGGTCACGGCAACAAGAGAAAGGGCAAAAACCAGAGCGAACAGAACGGCAAATCTCTTCATCGCTTTCATTGGGCGTCGCCTCCTTCCGTCGGTTGTGCGGGTTGCGGTGCGGG
>CADBON010000086.1 GCA_902796315.1 Oscillospiraceae bacterium
AATCTTCTCACTCCGACCAAATAAAGCAGGTTTTTAACCTGCTTTATTTTTATGCAAATCGCTCTAAATCGGCTTAAACAGGCACTATCCGCAGTTTGCAAAAATCCGAATGGCTTACTTGAGTTGCCATTAGTTGACTTGAGTTTGCCTGAACGTCAACCGCTTGCCAACCACTTTGCAACCGATTTCCTGGCTTTATTATGCCGCTTATTCACTCGCTTGTAGAATAAATCTCTCTATATGAGTTTTGCTTAAGTGCGTTTGATCACAATTGATTTTTGAATGCTTATCTCAACCATAGGTTGAATTGACTCATATATAAGGTTATTGCCTAATCGTTAAATTGCGGTATAATAAAGTTAAATAATCTGGGAGGATACCTTTATGGAGAGCAAATTAGGTCAAAACATAAAATCCCTAAGAACGAGAAAGAATATGACGCAAGGTCAACTCGCTGAACTTGTTGGTGTTTCTTATCAAGCAGTCAGTAAATGGGAAAGCGACACTACACTTCCTGATGTTTCTTTGGTGCCTCGAATTGCACAGATATTCCAAGTAACTACTGACGAACTGTTTTCATACAGCATTGAAGAGCAAGAAAAAGACATTGAAAGTATAAGAATGCAAGCACAACATTTAAGGGAAAGTAATCCGGCAAAAGCACGAGATATTCTGAATGAGGGATTAAAGAAATATCCTGATAATGATATCTTGCTTTGCAATCTGCTTTATGTTTGTCCTCACGAAGAAAACATTCCTATTGCTAAAAAGGTTATTCAGATTACAAAAAGCAACGAGCTTAAATATGATGCCCTGCGTTTTTTAGCTTATGCTTATAGTGACAAAGGCGAAACCGACCTTGCTATTGAAGCGTTAGAGCAGATTCCCGAAATCTATTTTACGAAACTTTCTGAAATGGCATTTGTTGTTACAGGTAAGGCAAAATTTGACGCTGCCGATAAGCAGAAATGGATATCCATTAATACGCTAATTCAAATGATGGCAAAAATCGCAGAGTATTACACGGAAATCGGAAAGAAGAATGCAGCAATTAAAGAATACGAGAAAGCACTATCACTTATTCACTTGTTTTGCGATGAGCAATCTGATGAGGAATTTAAAGACTTTGCAATAATCGGTGAAATTGAATCTTATATTGAATACTTTGATAAACAAATTGATAAATTGTTATAACAAGCAAAACCTCCGCTATGAAAAAGCGGAGGTTAATTGTTCTATTATGCAAGATAATCATAAGCAATTTGAATTGCCCATTCCTGCATCGGTGCAAACATTTCGCCTTTTGTTTCTTCTATGTCTATCCACACTAATATGTGATCACTTTCAATAGGATCTTGTATCTTGTTTGAAAGTTCGCCGATATAATAGTGCTGAATCGGGTGAAAGCATTTTACCTTCGGGTGTTCACAATATGTTTCTGCACTCGCTATCTTTTCTTTTAGAAAAGGAATATGTTCCAACTAAAGACGGCTTTCTGTTTGACACTACGACGGGAACGCTCGTGCCTACAAGCCTGGTGAACATGGAGTTTCAGCGTATCGTTAAAAAGTACGGTATCAAGGACGAAATGATAAGCGGCAGGCTTACGCTGCACAGCCTCCGTCATACCTGTGCAACCCGCTGTATTGAGTCGGGCACGCCTCCGAAGGTGCTGCAGAATCTGTTGGGGCATACGGATATAAAGGTTACGCTTGATACCTATTCCGATGTCTTTGATAATTTCCAGAATGAGAATGTTGCCAAGGTGGATGAGTACTTAAGCAGTGCGGGGCTGGCGTTAAATGCTTAAAATGTGCGAATGTCAACCATAAGCCAACCAACAACCGCACAAATCGCCTAAACGCTTGACTTTTTCGCTCTATATACTCTACACTCCGACCAAAAAAGCACTTGCAACTGCAAGTGCTTTTTTCATTCAATAAAGGAACGGCCTTGCGCGTGCAAAGCCGTTCTTTGTTTTTATGTTGCCGCGTTATTCTGCGGGTTCGACCTGTTCCACGAACCAGCCGTTGCCGTTCGTCTGCACCGCCACGGTGCAGGTAAAGTCCACGGGGGTCGTGTTCTCTTTGTCGTCGGTATAGGTCAGCGCGGTCAGCGTGACCGTATACAGGGCGGCGGTGCCGTCCTCGGTCAGTTTGCCGGTGTCGGCGGCGTCCTCGTTTTCAAAACTCTTGATCGTATACCCCGCGTCCGCGTTGGAGGAAAGGCGACGCTTGACGATGTCGACGGCCGTCTGCTTCATCGTGGTCGCAACGTCGCCGGCAACGGTCGTCGGCGCTGCGCCGAGCACTTCGAGATCCGCGTTCTCAAGGTGGCAGTACATCTGCTCGCCCTCGTAATAGGTGTTAAAGGTGCCGATCACCTGCACCTCGGTACCGATCTGCAGGTCGGGCTTGCTGCCGTCCTTGAGCACAAACTCAATGCCCTGCTGGCAGCACTGCATCGCGTCGCGGATAACCACGGCGTAATACTCCAGCGATTCGTCCGAGGAGTTGGTAAAGACGTTATATTCGCCCTTGACTTTGATCAACTTGCCCTCGTAGTTTTTGGGGGTGTTGAGCATATTGTAAACTTCGGAATAGACGGCGGTGCCGCTCATGACGCTCAGATCCAGGTCGACGTTCCCGGCCTGTTTTCCGCCGCCGCTGCAGGCGGTCAATGAGGTCAGCAGCAGAGAGGCGCACAACAGCGAAAGCAGCAATTTTTTCATCGGTTTTTACCTCCCTTGAGAAGACTGATACCATAGAATATGACAAACACGACGATGTCCGTCGCGACGATGGTGGAACCGACGGGCGTGCCGCCGACCACCGCGATGAGGATGCCCAGCGTGGTGTTGACTACCGAAAGAACGGCGGAACAGACCGTGACCGAGCGAAAGCTTTTGAACAGACGCATGGCCGAAAGCGCGGGAAAGACGATCAGCGCCGAGATCAAAAGCGAGCCCACAAGGTTCATTGCCAGCACGATGATCACCGCGATGATGACCGCGATCAAAAAGTTGTACGCCTTGGCGCGCACGCCCGTGGCGACGGCAAAATCCTCATCGAACGTGACCGCGAAGATCTTATTGTAAAACAGGCAGAACAGCACGATGACCGTCAGCGACAAAATCACGCAGACCCATACTTCCACGGGGCGCAGGGTCAAAATCGAGGTCGAACCGAACAACTGCGTGCATACGTCGCCCGACAGGTTGGCGCTGGTAGAAAAGATGTTCATCAGCAAATAGCCGATGCCGAGCGCGCCCACGCTGATCATCGCCAGCGCCGCGTCGCCCTTGATCTTGGTGTGGCTGCCGCCCTTGAGCAGCAAAATCGCGCAGGCGACCGTCACGGGCATCATCAGCAGCATATTGTTTGTCACGTGCAGGATCATGGCGACCGCCATAGCGCCGAACGCGACGTGCGACAGGCCGTCGCCGATGAAAGAAAAGCGTTTGAGCACCAGCGTCACGCCGAACAGCGACGAGCAGAGCGAGATCATCACGCCGGCGATCAGCGCGTAGCGCACAAAGGCGTAGGGGAGGTATAATTCCAACTGCGCGATCAGGTTAGCCATTCTGCTCACCGCCTTCCCGGCGCGCCGCAAAATCGGCGGTGGGCCCGAAGAAAAAGTCGTTGCCCATGTTGAGGATGTGGCTGGAATAGCGCAGCGCCGCCGCCATATCGTGCGAGATCATAATGACGGTCATGCCCTCTTTGTTCAGCCCTTCGATCACCGCGTACATCTCCTCGGTGACCTTGGGGTCAAGCCCCGCGACCGGCTCGTCCAAAAAGAGAAGTTCCTCGGTCGCGCACAGCGCGCGTGCCAGCAGTACGCGCTGTTGCTGACCGCCGCTGAGTTCGCGGTAACTGCGGCCGGCAAGGGCGGTAATGCCCATTTTTTCCATATTGCGGGCGGCGAGCGCCTTTTGCGCTTTGGTGTAAAACGGCCGCAGGCCGCTTTTATTCAGGCACCCCGACAGCACGATCTCTTTCACCGCGGCGGGGAAATCCTTTTGCACCTCGGTCTGCTGCGGCAGGTAGCCGATGCGGCGGGCGGATGCACCGACAAACTCGATGGAGCCGCCCAGCGGTTTCAACAGACCCAGCATGACCTTCATCAGCGTACTTTTGCCGGTGCCGTTTTCGCCGACGATGCACAGGTAGTCGCCCTTGCTGACGGTAAAACTGACGCCGTCGGCAACGACGGTTTTTTCATAGCCGAGTTTCAAATCCCGGCAGACGATCTGTTCCATGGCTCCCCCTTTCATGCCAGCGCTTCGCGGAGCACCGCAAGGTTTTCGGTCATAATGGCGAGATAGGTCTCGCCCGCGTCCGCGTCCGCGGCGGTCGTTCCCTGCATGGAATCGAGCACCAGCACGGTCTGGTTTTTGTTCTTGGTACTGGCGACGACGGTCTCGGCGATTTTGCCGTTGCCGCCCTTGATGGTTATAACGGATTTTATACCCAGTTCGTCGACCTTGCCGGCAAGAAAGCGGATGGTTTCAAAACTTGCCTCGGTCTCGGCAGAACAGCCGGCAAAGGCGGCGTAGTAATCAAGGCCGTAATCATCCGTCAGATAGCGGAAGGGGAAGCGGTCGGCAAACAGCAGGGTCTTGGTGCTTGCATCGGCGGCCGCGGCGGCGTAATCGCCGTCGAGCGCGTTCAGTTTTTGCAGATAAGCGTCGGCGTTGGTGCGGTAGGCCGCGGCGTCGGCGGCGTTGAGTTCGCACAGGGCGTCCCGCAGGGCGCCGACAAACAGCGCGGCGTTCTTCAGCGACAGCCATACGTGCTCGTCGTACGCGGGGCCCTCTTCCTCTTCTTCTTCGGCCTCCATACCTTCTTTTATTTCTTCCTCTTTGGCGTTTTCGCCGAGGATCTCCAGCAGATTGAGCACCTTTTGCTCCTTGTTGCGGCTCTGCGCAAGGGCGTCGCGCACCCATTTGTCACTTTCGCCGCCCACGTAAACGAACAGGTCGCAGTTGGAAATTTTGACGATGTCATCGACGGTCGGCTGGTACGAGTGCAGGTCCACGCCGTTGTCAAGCAGAAGCGTCAGGTCGATATCGCCGAGGGTGTCGCCCGCGATCTCGCGTACCCAGTCGTATTCCGGGAAGACGGTGACCACCACGGAGGGCTTGCCGTTTGCGGTCGAGCCGTCCGGGTCGCCGTTACATCCGGCAAAAAGCCCGAGTATGAGCAACAACGCTGTCAGCAGAGCAAAGAGTTTTTTCATTTGTATCTCTCCATTCGACAGTAATATGGTGTTATGGGGAATGACGGTTACCGTCAATCGGAGAGTTTGATTTTCAGCGAAACCAGGGTTTGCGACTCGTCGGCGCGCGTCAGCAGCGCGAACACC
>CADBON010000087.1 GCA_902796315.1 Oscillospiraceae bacterium
GTCGTGATCGATATAGAGATGCCCGTCCTCCAGAATGGCGCGCGCAAGATCGTCGTACTGGTTGTGGTTCTGCATCGGCAGCGGGACGAATTCAAATCCCCTGCCGTCGGCCGCTATCCCGAGGAAGGTGGGATTGAGCGAGCCAAGCAGTACGATGACCGCCAGTTCCAGACACGCGAACGAGCCGACAAGCGTACGGCGCAGATCGGGCGACGAGACGAGTTTGCGCTTGTAAAGCACCGACGAGGGGCGGAAGAGGTACAGAAGCAGCAGCGCCCCCGTCAGCAGGATCACCCGCAGCGCCGAAAACGTGAACGGACGCTGCACGTTGATCTCGGCCTTGCGCAGGATGACCGTTTCATCACCCACAAAGCGAAAGGCGATATCCTTGCTCTTGCCCGCCGTGTGCACGTTGACGGTGCAGGCATCCTTGACGCCGGGGTACAGCGGGCGGTCGGGCGCGCTGAAAAAGCGCTCGTTCGCCTCGTCCGTCAGATACAGCCGCACGCACGGCGTGGCGGAGGAGCCCTCAAAGGTGAAACGGATATTCTTGACCGCGCAATCGAGATCGCGCACGGTCACAAGATCGTCTTCGGTCAGGCAGTAATTCCCCTCGCAGGAAAGACTGTCTTGCATATAGGGCGCAAGATCGGTCGGACGGTAAGCGGCGGAAGCATAGTAATTGACGTTGAACAGCGTTACCTCCAGCCCCAGCGACAGCACCAGCGCCGCCACGGCCGCCAGTGCCATGGCCCGTGACGCCGAGGCAAGGCGTTGCGAGCGGGCATACAGCAGTACCGCCGCGCCGAGCGCGACGAGCAGGCCGACAACCATCAAAACGAGCATAGATATCCCTCCGTGCAAAAGACCGAAACCGGTCGAAGCAAATCCCTTTCTCTATTTAACCACAAAACGCGTCGTTTGTAAATATTTCCCGCCCGATGTTCATATAATCTTCAAGAGGCGCCCGAAAGTACCGAAAAACGAACCCCAAAGCGGAAAATTTTTGAAATTTTCATTTTGCTCTTTACAAATTGCGGCGCCCTTGTTATACTCTAAAGCGAACATTTGTTCGCATTTGGAGGGAACAAGAAATGGATAGAGTGATCTTGCACTGCGACTGCAACTGTTTTTTCGCCTCGGTGGAGGCGACGCTCGACCCCATTCTGAACACGCGCGCCTTTGCGGTATGCGGCGACCCGGAACTGCGGCACGGCATTGTGCTGGCGAAAAACGAGGCGGCCAAAAAGGCCGGCGTGAAAACGGGCGAGGCCATTTGGCAGGCAAAACAGAAGTGCCCCCGCCTGCAGATCGTGGCGCCGCATTACCGGTTGTATAAAGAGTATTCGGAAAAGATTTTCGGCATCTATAACCGCTATACCGACCTGGTGGAGCCGTACGGCATAGATGAGTGCTGGCTGGACGTCACGGGTTCCGTTCATTTGTTCGGTTCCGGCGAAAAAATTGCGAATGAACTGCGGCAGGTCATCCGCCGCGAGGTGGGCGTGACGATCTCGGCGGGGGCCAGTTTTAACAAGATCTTCGCCAAAATGGGGAGCGACTACAAAAAGCCGGACGCAACCACCGTGCTCACGCGCGAGAATTTTCGCGACCTGCTCTATCCCCTGCCCGCGGGCGACCTGTTTATGGTGGGGCGGCATACCGCCGACAAGCTGCGCACGCTCGGCATCCGCACGGTGGGGCAGTTGGCCGACGCGGACGAAAACGCCCTGCGGCGCCTTTTGGGGGTGAACGGCAGCACGCTCTGGCGATACGCCAACGGCTACGACTATTCGCCCGTGGTGCCCGCCGGTGCGCGGCCGCCGTGGAAATCCATCGGCAACGGCGCGACCTTTCGCCACGATCTGACCGACGCGGAGCAGGTGCGCACCTGCGTCTTTTTTCTCTGTGACAAGGTGGCGGCGCGTCTGCGTAAGCACGGCGTGGAGTGTTCGGCGATCACGGTGGCCATTCGCGACACGGCGCTCAACAATATCACGCGCTCGGCGCAGCTCCCCTACCCCACCGACCTGTCGTTCGATCTGCGCGCCGCGGCGCTGGCGCTGATCGCGGCGAACGTGAATCCCGCGCGCGAACCGATCCGCGCCCTGTCGGTATGCGGCACCAAACTGCTGAAAAATGAGGAGATCTGCGAGCAGATCTCGCTGTTCGATCTCGGCTATCATCTGAAACGCGAGCGCGAGCAAAAACTGGAGGCCGTCGGCGATACCATCCGCCACCGCTACGGACTGGGCACGCTGACGCGCTGCTCGCTGCTGCAAAACGATTACGGATTATAGGAGGGCTTTTATGTGCTGTTCGGTAACGGACCTGCGGTCCAAGGACGTTATCAACGTGGCTGACGGCAGCCGTCTCGGGTGCATTACGGACGTGGAGATCGACACCGTGAGCGGCGCGCTGGTGAACGTGGTCGTATTTTGCGGCAGGGGTTTGTGGGGCCTGTTGGGGCGCGGCGAGGAAGTAACCGTCGCGTGGAAGGACATCGTCGTCATCGGCGACGATACGGTGCTGGTGCGCCGCGGCGGTCTTAAACCGGGCGCTTTGTGTAAATAACAAAGCCCCAATCAAAAAGCAGACTGATGGTTTTCATCAGTCTGCCTTTTGTGCTTAAAAGGCGTGCAACCCGGCGCTTCCCCATCCCCGTTTTCCGTCTTACAGAAGAAGGGGTTCGCGGGAGTTTTCGGGCTCGGCCACGTCCAGCGTATAGTCGCGGCCGCAGAGGGCGCCCATATCGCGCAGGGCGGCCTCGGTAGTCTCACGGGCGAGCGTCGGGGTGTTGTTTTGTTCGCTTAAATGGGCGAGTATCAGGCGCGTGGTCCCTTTCCCGACCAGGGCGCAGACCGCGTCGGCGCAGGCCTCGTTACTCAAATGGCCGATGTTGGAAAGGATGCGCTGCTGCAGCGGATAGGGATACGGCCCGCTCTTAAGCATGGCGACGTCGTGATTGCTCTCGATGTAGACAAGGCCGCACCCGGTAAGCGCCTGCAGGATCTCCGGCGTGACGAAGCCCGTATCGGTCGCGATAGCAGCGCGGTTTTCACCGTCGGGCGCCGTGATCACATAGCCGCGTCCGTCGGCGCAATCGTGTGACGTACGGAACGGTTTGACAAAAAAGCCGCCCGCTTCCATTCCCTCTTCGGGCACGGTGAACGTGCGCTGACGGCCGTCGAGTTTCCCGCGGTTGCGCAGTTCAAGCAGAGTGCCGGACGCGGAATAGACGGGCAGATCGTATTTGGCGGCAAAGACCGAAAGGCCGCCGACGTGGTCGTCGTGTTCATGGGTAATAAAGACGGCGCGAACGTCAGCGGGATCGACGCCGATATTGCGCAGCGCTTCGGTCGTGCGTTTGGCGCTGCGGCCGACGTCGAATAAAACGCCGCCGCGGCTGTCGCCGACGTAAACGGCGTTGCCGCGGCTGGAAGAAAACAAGGGGCAAAAACGCAGCATGGTTACTCCTCTTCGTACTGCTCGCGGCGGATATCCGCCCCGAGGGCCGTCAACTTTTCGACCAGGGATTCGTACCCGCGGTCGACCAGTTTGATGTTGGTGATCACGGTGGTGCCCTCCGCCATCAGACCGGCGATCACCATAGCCGCGCCGGCGCGCAGGTCGTCAACGTCAACGGGCGCGCCGTGCAGGACGGAAACGCCGCTGACGGTGGCAAGTTTGCCGGAAACGGTGATATTGGCGCCCATACGGCGCAACTGATCGACGTACTTGAAGCGGTTATCCCACACGCTCTCGACAATGCTGCTCGTGCCCTTGCAGACGGACAGCAGCGTGGTTATCTGCGGCTGCATATCAGTCGGGAAACCGGGGTGCGGCATGGTTTTGACGCGCACCGCCTTCGGGCGGGAACCGTCGGACATAATGCGGATGCTCTCATCATTCTCAATGACCTTGATGCCGCATTCTTCGAGTTTGCCGGTGATGGAATCCAAGTGCTTGGGAATGACGTTGTTGACCAGCACATCGCCGCCGGCCGCAGCCGCGGCAACCATATAGGTACCCGCCTCAATCTGGTCGGGAATGATGGAATAGCAGCAGGCGTGCAGTTTGTCAACGCCGTGGATCTTGATGACGTCGGTACCGGCGCCGCGGACGTCAGCGCCCATAGAGTTCAGAAAGTTCGCCAAATCGACGATATGCGGCTCACGCGCGGCGTTCTCGATAACGGTCACGCCACGTGCGCGGACGGCCGCCAGCAAGAGATTGATGGTGGCACCGACCGAAACGACGTCCATATAGATGGAGGAACCGAGCAGATCGGCCGCCTCGGCGCGAATGACGGCGCCCTCGGTGGTGACGGTCGCCCCGAGCGCTTCAAAACCCTTGATGTGCTGGTCGATGGGGCGGATGCCGAAATAGCAGCCGCCGGGCATGGAGACCTCGGCGTAGCCGAAGCGCCCCAGCAGCGCACCCAGCAGATAGTACGACGCACGCAGACGGCGTGTCAAATCGTCTTGGATGGGAATATCGCTGCGCACGTTGGCGGCGTTAATCAGCAGAACGCCCGGTTCGGGACGCTCGACTGTGGCGCCGATGTGCTCAAGAATACGGATCATCGTTTTGACGTCGCTGATATCCGGTATATTTTCAATGCGGCAGGTCTCATCCGTCAGCAAGGCGGCAGGGATGATGCCCAGCGCGGCGTTCTTGGCGCCGCTGATATTGACAGTCCCGTGCAGACGCTGTCCGCCGTGGATCACAAATCGTTCGGAAATACTGCTCACGGTATCCTCTCCTTCAGTCGAATAACGGGGGTTAACGCCGTTGACTCATACACTATTAGTATACCACTCCGTACGTAAAAAGAAAAGAGAATTTTCGCTTTTTTCAAGGCAGATTTCCGTCGGAAAACGCATTTGTTTTTGTATGCCTTATACAAAAACAAAAATACTCCACAAGCGGATTCCGTATAAGGATGTTTTCTCTATTCTTTTGTTTTTCTGGCCGAAATATTCCCAATGTGGTTATAGTAAAAGTCTATCTGTCGGTTTTGACCATATCCTTTCGCTTTCGTGTACTACTATCTTGGTTATGAAGGCACGATGACTCTCAGGAGTCGATTCAGTAAGGTCCATGTATTTATTGACGAATACAATAAGACGCAAAAAGAACTGCCTCAACTAATAATAGTAAGACAGACCCTGTTTTGCTTAATTCTGGGTAGTTACCGGATGCTTTTTGTCATAGTTCTCAGCAAAGGTTTTGTATTTCTGGGGCTCAATGTACTTGACCTCAGCATTTTCGTCAATGTTGTAGTACACCTTAAATCTGTCCTTCCACAAATCGCTGCCCGGAGTGCTCCCCCACAAGTAATCATCGTACGGCAGTTTGGTAACCTTAACTACCTTTTCGTGATTGGTGTTTTGCTTCGCGATGTATTCGCACCTCATATTATCATATGTATGAATGGTTGAAAAAATATTGAGATAAAAGATGCACAGTGCAATCAATCCGCCTGTCATTGCCGTAACGATAGTCCTTGTAACATCAACGCTCAGTTCCACCTTCTCATAAACATAAGCGAACATCAAAACTACCATTACGGACATAATGAAATACGGCGGATAATAACACCTTGCGGTTATCGGGTTAACTATCATCAGCGGCGCGACTATACAGATAATGGTCCCGAAAAGAAGCAGTAGCTTATACTTAACCACCTTGTTTTCAACACAAAGAAGTATTCCCGCAAGAAGCGACAGACAGTACAAACCCGCAACTGCAATTACAAACAGATTCATTGCTTTTTTTGAGTGAATCTCCCAGTTTCCGTACCTGTATTTCACAAATAATACTGCAAGCGCAAATAGATTAACTGTAGCAAAAGCACTTGCAAGCTTTTGTTTAGTCTTACTCTGCTCCGACTTTGTGTACACTATGCACAGTGCAACAAACACAAAACTGGCAATAATGCAAAAATATATGTTCCACACAAACAAGTGATTAACCGACAGCGAAAGATGATCAAACGCTGTTTCAATCATTTCACCGGTTCCTTTTGGCACAGAACGATAACTGTCCGCCCCATCGCCAATTAAACCGTATGCCGAATTTGTAAACATTATAGCGGCGCCTACAACGGCCCCTGTCAGGTAAGTGCAGAGCGTAAGATATAACTTTCTGTGTTTAATGATAACAAACAGGATAATAAGCACTCCGATTGCCATACTTGTAAGCGTTATGTTTTCCATAAACAACGCACCCGCAACACCCAATATAAAGGTGAAAAAAGGCATCGCCTTTGAATATACCGGCTTTTCATCCTCAAATATATTTTTTATCAAAACATAGTATATCATCAGGCACAGGATCGGCGGAACATAGTTTGAATATCCTGAAGCCCAGCCTACTATTTGAGCATAAATCGACCTAGGAACAATGAAAAACAGTACCGATGAAATAACCAAAAATACCGTGGCGTTTTTTTGGGTAAAACAGCACGGCAAAAGACAGGCAATGCCAAATGATAAAGCCATGCAAATAATCATAGCCGGCCTGCTGTTTGTGATAAGAAGCACAAGAAAATTGCCGAGATATCTGCCATTATAGCCGGCAAACATAGTATCCAGCCTTTCTGCTCCAATCTTATCTCCCCAAGCCCAGTCATCTAGCGTATACGGAGTAAAAAATGCAAGTAACGCAAAAACTCCGAGCAGCACGAGAGTGATCATTACAAATGATTTGTTTTTTAAAATGGATTTCATTTTCGATTAGCCTTTCTGCTGAAAACACGCTAAAACAATATGCACCGTATTGATAGTTTTATAGAATGAAGATTAAAGTGCGGAAACACCGGCACTTAAAGAGATAATAATAGCGTGCCCGAGTATGTAGAAAAGAACACTGAATTCGTTTGGCGCTTAAATCTTATCATATATTGTAATTAGTTTCAATAACGCTTTTATCATGATGCTTTGTTATAACACAAAAGAGAGACTGACTTCGCAATCTCTCTTTTAGTGTCACTCAATCGGTTTGTTGTTAAGTGGTGTTAAGTGTTCTTATTATCATCTAAACTTCCTTAACAGCAATACCCTTGGAAGCGTTATTTCTTGCGGGTACTCAGACGAGCTCAAGGATGCACATTTCCGCAGCGTCGCCGCGGCGGGCTTCCGTTTTGATCAGGCGGCAATATCCGCCGTTGACGTCCTTATACTTGGGCGCGATCTCGTCAAAGAGTTTTTTGACGACGTCTTCCTTGGTCACGTAAGCAAGCGCTCTGCGCTTGTTGGCAAGGTTGTCGGTCTTGGCCAGAGTAATCATTTTCTCGGTCATGGCGCGAACTTCCTTGGCCCTGGTGACGGTGGTCGTCATTTTTCCGTTTTCAAGCAGAGAGGTCACCATGTTGCGCAGCATGGCGTCGCGGTGATCGCTGGCTCTGCCGAGTTTTCTTGTTCCGGGCACTTCAATTCACTCCTTTGCGAATGTTGAGAACTTATTCATCCTCGTCACGAAGAGCGAGGCCGAGGGAAGCGAGTTTTGCGACGACCTCGTCAAGAGACTTGCGGCCGAGGTTCCTCACCTTCATCATATCATCTTCGGTCTTGCTGATCAGGTCTTCCACGTTGTTGATGCCGGCCCTCTTCAGGCAGTTGAACGAACGCACGGACAGGTCGAGTTCTTCGATCGTCATCTCAAGAACCTTTTCCTTGGCGCTGTCGTCCTTGACGACCATAATCTCGGTGTTGCTGACCTCGTCGGACAGTTCCACGAAGAGATTGAGGTGCTCGGTGAGCGTCTTGGCGGCGTAGGACACGGCCTCCTTAGCGGAGATGGTGCCATCCGTCCAGACCTCGATGGTCAGGCGGTCATAGTCGGTGATCTGCCCGACGCGGGTGTTGTCGACCATATAGTTGACCTTCAGCACCGGCGTGTAGATGGAATCAATGGCGATAACACCGATGGCGGGTTCAAGAATCTGCTTGTTGCGATCGGAAGAAACATAACCCCTGCCCTTATCGGCCGTCAGCTCCATATTGATGTGAGCGTCGGCGTCGAGCGTGGCGATGTGGTGATCCGGGTTCAGAATCTCGACCTCGGAGTCGGCCTTGATGTCGCCCGCGGTGACCTCGCCGGAGCCGCTTGCCTCAAGGTACAGGATCTTGGGGCCGTCTCCGTGAATTTTGAGAATAACGCCTTTGAGATTGAGGACGATCTCGGTGACGTCTTCTTTAACGTTGGGAATTGTTGAGAATTCGTGCTGAATGCCATCAATCTTAACAGACGTAATGGCATAGCCCGGAAGGGACGAGAGGAGCACGCGGCGCAGACTGTTGCCGAGCGTCGTGCCGAATCCTCTCTCAAGGGGTTCGACCACAAAAGTACCGTAAGCGGCCTCTTCTGCGGAACCGGTGAACCGTACCTCGGGTTTCTCAATACCAATCATACCAAACCCTCCTTTAGGATCTCAATATTGTGTTGTGTGCCGGCCCCCTGCGGGGCCGTGGTCAAAGGGCATTATTTCGAGTAGTACTCGACGATGAGATGCTCTTCGACGGGGGCTTCGATCTGATCTCTCTCAGGAAGGTTCACAACCTTGGCGGTCGCGGCTTCGCGGTTCACATCCAGCCAGGTGGGAACCGGGCGGGAGCCGTTGGCTTCAAGGATATTTTTGAAAGAATCGGACTGAGCGGACTTCTCTTTGATGGAAACCACGTCGCCGGCTTTGACGAGGTAGGAAGGAATGTCCACTTTTTTGCCGTTCACGCAGTAATGGCCGTGGGTCACAAACTGTCTGGCCTCGGCGCGGGAATCGGCCCAGCCGAGAAGATAAACGACGTTGTCCAGACGGCTTTCGCAGATGCGAAGCAGGTTTTCGCCGGTGACGCCCTGCTTCTGAGCAGCCATCAGGAAATACTTATGAAACTGGCTTTCAAGCAGACCATAGTAACGTCTGGCTTTTTGTTTCTCACGCAGCTGCATGCCGTACTCGGAAACTTTTTTACGGCCCTGGCCGTGCTGGCCGGGGGCATAGGAACGGCGCTCCAAAGCGCACTTGTTGGTATAGCATCTGCCGCCCTTCAGAAAGAGTTTTTTGCCCTCACGGCGGCAAAGTTTGCATACCGCTCCGGTATATCTTGCCATAATTCGTATCCTCCTATGAAATTAAACGCGCCTTCTCTTAGGCGGGCGGCAGCCGTTGTGAGGAATGGGCGTAACGTCCTTGATCAGGGTGACGTCCAGCCCTGCGACCTGCAGCGCACGAATGGCGGCCTCTCTGCCTGAGCCGGGGCCTTTTACGTAAACCTCAACCGTCTTCATCCCATGCTCGATAGCGGCCTTAGCGGCTGTTTCGGCAGCGGTCTGCGCCGCGAAGGGAGTGGACTTGCGGGAACCGCGGAAGCCCATTTCACCGGCACTGGCCCACGAAACGGCGTTGCCCTGCGTGTCGGTAATCGTGACGATGGTGTTATTGAAGGTGGACTGGATATGAGCCGCACCGCTTTCAATATTCTTACGCTCACGACGCTTGCGAGTACCGGTACCTTTTTTGCCGGTTGCTTTTGTTGCCATTCAAATACCTCCTTCGACTTATTTCTTCTTGTTGGCGATGGTCTTCTTGGGGCCCTTGCGGGTACGGGCGTTCGTCTTGGAACGCTGACCGCGAACCGGCAGGCCTTTGCGATGGCGAATTCCGCGATAGCAGCCGATCTCAACAAGACGTTTGATGTCGAAGGCCGTTTCACGGCGAAGGTCACCTTCGACCTTGACGTGGTGGTCAATATACTCACGCAGCTTGCTCACGTCTTCTTCGGACAGATCCTTGACACGGATGTCGGGATCCACGCCCGTTTCGGCAATGATCTTGCTTGCGGTGGTGGGGCCGATGCCGTAGATATAGGTAAGGCCGACCTCAATTCTTTTATCTCTGGGTAAATCAACACCTGAAATACGCGCCATTTTTCAGTTGCACCTCCAATAATTTGCTTGCGCGGGTTAGCCCTGACGCTGTTTGTGCTTGGGATTGTCACAGATGACCATGACTTTGCCCTTGCGCTTGATGATCTTGCACTTATCGCACATTTTCTTGACAGAAGGTCTGACTTTCATGGAAATTACCTCCTAAAAACTCTGCTGTAGTTGTTTATTTCGAACGCCATGTAATTCGTCCACGAGACAGGTCGTATGGCGACATTTCGACGGTAACCTTGTCACCCGGAAGGATGCGGATGTAGTTCATCCTCAATTTCCCGGAAATGTGGGCTAAAATCTGATGACCGTTTTCCAGTTGGACATGGAACGTAGTGTTGGGCAGCGCCTCGACGACGACGCCCTCGACTTCGATCATATCGTCCTTGGACATACACATTACCTCCCAATGATTTGTGAAGCTTTGTCTGCAAAACTTCTCAGGGCGGCGGAGCGAACCGCGGTTGGGTTTCACCGCTCCCGTCCCCGCCTGTGAGCAGTTGTTAAGGTTTTCGTCCTTTGTCTTTGCCCGTTCAACACTTTGTCAAAATCACAGGCCCGTTGGCCGTAATGGCGACGGTGTGTTCAAAATGGGCGGACAACTTGCCGTCGGTCGTGGTGACCGTCCAGCCATTGGACAATTGTTTCACAGCCGCTGTGCCCTCGTTAATCATGGGCTCAATGGCAATTGTCATGCCCGGTACCAGGCGGACCCCCCTGCCGGGTTTGCCGTAGTTCGGTACCGCCGGGTCTTCATGGAGTTCTCTGCCGACGCCGTGGCCGGTGTACTCTCGTACCACACCGTAACCGCGATCTTCGCAGAACGTTTGAATGGCAGATCCCACGTCGCCGATTCTGCCGCCCGGAACCGCCTTGCGTATGCCTTCGTAAAGGCTCTGCTCGGTCGTTTCCATCAGCCGCTTCGCTTCGGGAGAAACTTCTCCGCACGCGAAAGTGGCGGCATTGTCGCCGGTATATCCGTTCAAGCGGGCACCGAGGTCGATACTTACGATGTCGCCCGCCTTCAGGATGTGGGATTTGTCGGGAATCCCATGAATAACCTCGTCGTTCACAGAGATGCAGGCCGCTGCCGGAAAGCCATACAGGTTCAGGAACGTGGGCGTAGCGCCCTGACTTTCGATGAACCGTCTGGCAACGCGATCGATTTCCCAGGTGGAAACGCCGGGTTGGACCGCTTCGCCGGCAATCTGCAGTGCTGCGGCGGAGATGCGGCAGGCCTCAGCCATAAGCCGCAATTCTCCTTCGGTTTTCAGCACGATCATGCCTGTGCCTCCAAAACTTGCAAAATGGAAGTCGTGATCTCCCCGATGGGAGCCGTCCCATCAATGATGCGGAGTTTTCCGCAGTTCTCATAATAGGTTTTAAGGGGCTCGGTCTGTTCGTGATAGACGCGCAGTCTGTCCTGTACGGTTTCGGGAGCGTCATCCTTGCGGACGACCAGCTCGGCGCCGCAGTAATCGCAAACACCATCGACCTTGGGCCGTTTGGTTTCGACGTGGTACGACGTACCGCACTTGGGGCAGACGCGGCGACCGGTCATGCGGCCGGCCACAACGTCGTCGGGAACTTCGATATCGATAACGCAATCCATCGCGATACCCATCTCGTCAAGCGCTTCGGCCTGGGGAATGGTACGCGGGAAACCGTCGAGGATGAAGCCGCCGGCGCAATCGTCTTTGGCAAGACGGTCCTTGATGATGCCGATAACGACTTCGTCGGGAACGAGCTTGCCGGCCTCGATAAACGCCTTGGCCTTAAGCCCCATCTCCGTTCCACCCGCAAGCGCTTCACGAATGATGTTGCCGGTGGAAACGGTGGGAATGTTCAGTTTAGCGGAAACATACTCCGCCTGGGTGCCTTTGCCGGCTCCCGGAGCGCCGAGGAAAATCAGTTTCATGCTGGTTCTCCTCTTAATCCAGGAAGCCCTTGTAATGCCGAAGCATCATCTGGCTTTCGAGTTGCTGCACCGTCTCGAGCGCGACGCCGACCATAATGATGATGGACGTACCGCCGAGGGAGATGTTCATCTGATGATCCAAAAGACCGGTAACCTGCGTGAACACTGTCGGGAACAGAGCGACGACACTGAGAAGCAGGGCTCCGAGCAGAATGATGCGGGAGATGATCTTCTGAATGTACTGTGCGGTCGGACGGCCGGGACGGATGCCCGGGATCGTGCCGCTGTTGCTGCGGATGTTGTTCGCCATCTCGGTGGGATTGTACTGAATGGCGGCGTAGAAATACGCAAAGAAGATGAGCAGCAGGAAGTAGAGCACGCCGTAGACGACGCTCGTCGGCTCAAACCAGCCGAAGAAGGTCTCCCAGAAGCTGCCTTCTTTGATCTTGTTCGAGATGAACATTTCGATCGTGGGCGGCAGGGACAGAATGGAGCTGGCGAAGATGATGGGCATAACGCCGCTCATATTGACCTTGATCGGGATGTGGGTGCTCTGGCCGCCGTACATCTTACGGCCGACAACACGCTTGGCGTACTGCACGGGAATGCGGCGCTCGGCGTTGTCCATCCAGACGATGTAGGCAATCATCAGAATGTAGCAGACGACTACGAACGGGGCCAGGAAATAGTACCAGCCGCCTCTGGCGAAGTAGCCGGTGTAACCGGTGGTGCTGTCGGCGTTGCCGAACAGCATGGTCGCCTCGGTGGGAACACGCGAAACGATACCGGCAAACAGGATGATGGAAATACCGTTGCCGATGCCCTTGCCGTTGATCTGCTCACCGAGCCACATAACCAGGGCGGTACCGGCGGTCAGAACGGCGACGACAACGATGGCCTGGAACACCTTGGGGAAACCGGCGCCCGTATAGAGCAGGTAACCCTTGGAGTTCAGATAAATGAAGTACGCAGCACTCTGCAGCAGGCCCAGAGCGATGGTGACGTAGCGGGTGATGGAGGCGATCTTCTTGCGGCCTTCCTCCCCCTCTTTGGAGAGTTTCTCCAGCGCGGGGATCGCCACGGTCAACAGCTGGATAATAATGGAGCTGTTGATGTAGGGCGTGATGGAAAGAGCGAAGATGGTGCCGTAGTTGAACGCATCACCGGTCATCATGCTCAGATAGTTCAGGAACGTCGTGCCGCTTTCAGCACTCAGCAGACCGGTTTCGGGGATGTTCACGAACGGAACCGGGATGTTGGCGCCGATACGGAATAAGACGATGATAAATGCCGTGAAAAGAAGCTTTTTTCTCAGGTCGGGGATTTTCCAGGCGTTGGATAAAGTCTTAAACACGTCAAATCACCTCTGCCTTTCCTCCGGCAGCTTCGATTTTGGCTTTGGCTGCATCCGAAAAAGCGTTGACCTTAACGGTAAACTTCTTGGTCAGTTCGCCGCGGGCGAGAACCTTGACGCCGTCAAGCGTCTTGGTGACCAGACCGGCTTCTTTAAGGGCGTCGATGTCGATAACCGCGCCGTCCTCGAACTTGTTTTCGAGGGACGAAAGGTTAACAACCGCACACTCTTTGCCGAAAATATTTACGAAACCTCTCTTGGGGAGGCGTCTTTGCAAGGGCATCTGGCCGCCTTCAAAACCGGGACGCATACCGCGGCCGGCACGGGCCTTTTGACCTTTGTGACCCTTACCGGCGGTTTTGCCCTGACCGGATGCGGGGCCTCTGCCGACACGTTTGACCGCTTTGCGGGAGCCATCGGCAGGAGAAAGCTCATGAAGCTTCATGGATTGCACCTCCTTGCTTATTCTTCGCTCGCCTGAACGAGATGAGCGATTTTTCTGATCTTACCTTGGGTAGCCGCGTTGTCGGGCTGGACGGCGCAATCGCCGATCTTGAAGAGCCCCAGCGCGTGGGCGGTAGCAATCTGGTCCTGCTTGGAGCCGATCAGACTCTTCACAAGTTTTACCTTAACGTTAGCCATGCTTGTCGCCCTCCTTAATTAAAATGTTTGACGGACTTACCGCGGATGGCAGCGACTTCTTCGACGTTGCGAAGCTGTCTGAGGCCGTCCATGGTTGCTCTGACGACGTTGCAGGGGTTGTTGGAACGCAGTGCTTTCGCACGGATGTCCTTGATGCCGACCGTCTCAACGACCGCACGCACGGGGCCGCCGGCGATAACGCCGGTACCTTCTGCAGCGGGCTTGAGCAGGACGACGCCTGCGCCGAATTTACCGATGACCTCGTGCGGAATGGTGGTGCCTTTCAGCGCAATCGTAACGAGGTTTTTCTTGGCGTCCTCAATGCCCTTGCGGATGGCGTCCGGAACTTCGTTGGATTTACCCAGACCGAAGCCGACCTTGCCTTTGCCGTCGCCGACGACAACAAGCGCCGAGAACTTCATGATGCGGCCGCCCTTAACCGTCTTGGATACGCGGTTAATAGCAACGACTCTCTCTTGATATTCGTCGTTCTTTTCGAATCTTGCCAAAGTAATTCTCCTCCCTTTCTCAGAAGTTGAGGCCGCCCTCACGGGCGCCTTCGGCCAGGCTCGCAACACGGCCGTGGAAGATGTAACCGCCGCGGTCGAAGACGACATCTTTGATGCCCTTCTCAGCAGCGCGTTCTGCCAGGAGTTTGCCAACCTTGTTGGCTGCGTCTTTGTTTCCGCCGTAATCTTTGAACTCTTTTTCAACCGTCGAGGCGCTGACAAGGGTAACGCCCTTTTCATCGTCGATCAGCTGCGCGTAGATGTTCTGAAGAGAACGGAACACGTCGAGGCGCGGGCACTCCGCCGTACCGGTGATCTTGCCGCGGACTCGTTTATGACGCTGAAGCCGTTTTTTATTTGTATTCGGTCTCTGTACCATAATTATTCACCTCTTAAGCAATTCAGGGATTATTTCGCGGCCTTACCGGCTTTGCCTTCCTTGCGGCGGACATACTCGTCAACATACTTGATGCCCTTGCCTTTGTAAGGCTCCGGAGGTCTCTTACCCCTGACTTCGGCAGCAAACTGACCGACCTTTTGCTTGTCGGGGCCCGAAATGGTGATCTTATTGGGGGCCGGAACGTCAATGGTGATACCGTCAATTTCGGGCATGATCACGTCATGGGAATAACCGAGTTTCATGACGAGGTTTTTGCCCTGTTTCTCGGCGCGGTAACCGACGCCGTTGATTTCCAGGTCTTTGTGGAAATTCTCGTGCACGCCCGTGACCATATTGGCGATCAGGGTGCGGGTAAGACCGTGGAGAGAACGATTCTCTTTGCTGTCGTCGGGGCGGGTGACGGTGATGACGCCGTCTTTGCACTCGACTGTCATGGCGCTGTTGACCGTTTCGGTAAGTTCGCCCTTGGGGCCTTTGACGGTAACAGTGCTGCCGTCGACTTTAACGTCCACGCCCGCGGGAACCGGGATGGGCATTCTGCCTATACGTGACATACCTGTACCTCCTTACCAAATGTACGCGAGGACTTCGCCGCCGATGTTGGCCTTGCGAGCGTCCTTGTCGGTCATGATACCCTGCGACGTGGAAAGGATAACGATGCCGAGGCCGTTCTGGACCTTGGGCATATCCTCAACGCCGGAGTAAATGCGCAGTCCGGGTCTGGAAACTCTGCGAAGACCGGAGATGACCTGGGTCTTGCCGGGGCCGTACTTGAGAGCGATCTCAATGACGCCCTGCTTGTCGTCTTCCAGAACCTTGAAGCTTTTGATGTACCCTTCATCGACAAGAATCTGAGCAATTGATTTCTTGATATTCGACGCAGGGATCTGCACTGTATCGTGCTTTGCCGAGTTCGCGTTACGGATTCGCGTAAGCATATCGGCAATGGAATCAGTAATCTGCATACCGTGTTTCCTCCTTATTCAATCGCTCGTTACCAGCTTGCCTTTTTGACGCCGGGAATCTGACCCTTGTGAGCGAGTTCCCGGAAGCAGATGCGGCAGACGCCGTACTTGCGAAGATAGGCGTGCGGTCTTCCGCAGATTTTGCACCGGTTGTACTGCCTGGTGGAATACTTGGCAGGTCTCGCCTGCCGAACTTTCATAGATGTTTTAGCCACGTTGACCCTCCTTATTTCGCAAACGGAGCGCCGAGGAGCGACAGAAGCTCGCGGCCTTCTTCGTCTGTATTCGCGGTGGTGATGATGCTGATGTCCATACCGCGAACCTTGTCAATCTTGTCGTACTCAATCTCGGGGAAGATCAACTGCTCTTTGATGCCGATGGAATAATTGCCGCGGCCGTCGAAAGAGTTGGGGTTGATTCCGCGGAAGTCGCGCACACGCGGAAGCGCGAGGTTGAAGAAACGGTCAAGGAACTCGTACATACGGTCGCCGCGAAGGGTGACCTTGGCGCCGATGTCCATACCTTCACGAAGTTTGAAGTTCGCGACAGACTTGCGGGCCTTGCAGACGACGGGCGCCTGGCCGGTGATCTGCTTGAGATCGCTGATGATGGCGTCGAGCGCCTTGGAGTTGTCGCGGATCTCGCCGGTGGTGACGTTGATCACGATCTTTTCAAGACGCGGGATCTGCATGACGCTCTTATAGCTGAACTTTTTCATCAGTTGAGGGGCCACGTCAGCTTTGTATACTTCTTTCAGTCTTGCTGCCATAACTCTCCCTCCTTAAAACTGGGCGTTGCACTTTTTGCAAACGCGAACTTTTTTGCCGTTTTTATCGGTCGTGTGGCCGACTCTGACGGCCTTGCCGCACTTGGGGCAGACGAGCTGCACCTTGTCGGCGTACAGAGCGCTCTCGGCTTTGATGATACCGCCGGGCTCGCCCATCTTTTTGGGCTTGACGTGTTTGGAGACGATATTGACGCCTTCCACGATGACCTTGCCCTCTTTGGGAGCTACCTGAAGTACCTTGCCGGTTTTGCCGCGGTCCTTGCCCTCGATGACAGTGACCTGGTCGCCTGTTTTGACATGAACTTTATTCATTTCTGTACCTCCCATTAAAGCACTTCGGGGGCCAGGGAGAGGATTTTGAGGTAATCCTTCTCACGAAGCTCTCTCGCAACGGGCCCGAAGATGCGGGTACCGGTCGGGTTTTTGTCTTCTTTGATGATAACGGCCGCGTTCTCATCAAAACGGATATACGTGCCGTCGTCGCGGCGAACGCCGCTGGCCGTACGGACGACGACCGCCTTTACGACGTCGCCTTTTTTCACAACGCCACCGGGTGTTGCTTTCTTGACAGAAGCCACGATCACATCACCGACGTTGGCATACCTCTTGCGGGAGCCGCCGAGGACACGGATGCACATAATTTCTTTCGCGCCCGTGTTATCGGCAACCTTGAGGTAAGACTGCTGTTGTACCACAGTGGGTGCCTCCTTTTCTCTGGGCCTTGATTATTTGGCCTTCTCCAGAATTTCGCACACGCGCCATCTCTTGTCTTTGGAAAGAGGACGCGTTTCCATAATCATAACACGGTCGCCGATGCCGCACTCGTTGTTCTCATCGTGGGCTTTCACCTTGAGGGTGTGGTTGACGATCTTGCCGTAAAGCGGATGCTTTACCCTGTCCTTGATGGAGACGACAACGGTCTTGTCCATCTTATCGCTGGTGACGATACCGACGCGGGTTTTTCTAAGATTTCTTTCAGTCATTTCGCTGTCCTCCGTCATCAAGAGTTCTTGCCGCTGAGTTCGGCATCGCGCTGCAGGGTCATTACGCGGGCGATGTCCTTACGGACGGCGCTGATTCTCATGGGGTTGTCAAGCTGGTTGATGGCCTGTTGGAAGCGGAGGTTAAAAAGCTCTTTCTTCAGTTCAAGGAGCTTAGCATCCAGCTCGGACTGAGAGAGTTTTTTCAATTCACTTGCTTTCATTCTGCGTCACCATCCTGTTCTGCCTTCCCGACGATTTTAGTCTTAATCGGGAGCTTGGTGCCGGCAAGGCGAAGGGCCTCGCGGGCAAGAGCCGCGTCGACGCCGCCGATTTCGAACATGATGCGGCCGGGTTTGACCACGGCCACCCAGTATTCGGGCGAACCTTTACCGGAACCCATGCGGGTCTCGGCGGGTTTCTGCGTGATGGGCTTATCGGGGAAAATTTTGATCCAAACCTGGCCGCCGCGCTTGATGTAACGCGTCATGGCGACACGGGCGGCTTCGATCTGGTTGGAAGTGATCCATGCGGGTTCAAGAGCCTTCAGGCCGAACTCACCGTAGTTGACCTCGGTGCCTCTGTGGGCGGCGCCCTTCATACGGCCTCTCTGAACTCTGCGGTATTTAACACGTTTCGGAAGTAACATTACTTGGCTCCTCCTTCCCTCTTTTTACGGGAATCGTGAAGGACCTCGCCCTTGTAGATCCAGACCTTGACGCCGATGCGGCCGTAAGTGGTCTTGGCCTCGGTGAAACCGTAGTCAATGTTGGCACGGATGGTCTGAAGCGGGATGGTACCCTCGTGATACGTCTCGACACGGGCGATCTCAGCACCGCCGACGCGGCCGGAAACCTGTGTCTTGATGCCCTTGGCGCCTTCCTTCATGGTTCTGCTGATGGACTGCTTAAGAGCACGGCGGAAGGAGACACGCTTCTCGAGCTGAGCGGCGATACCCTCGGCAACAAGCTGTGCGTTCAGGTCAGGCTGCTTGATCTCGTTGATGTTGATGAAAACGTCTTTGTCACCGCCGATCAGCGCTTTGACGCTGTCTTTGAGTTTGTCGATTTCGGTGCCGCCGCGGCCGATAACGATGCCGGGCTTGGCACAATGGATGTTGATGCGGATTCTCTTCGGGTCACGCTCGATTTCGACGGTGGGGACACCGGCGGGTTCAAGCAGTTTCAGAAGATAGTTGCGGATCTTGTTATCCTCGACGAGGATGTCACCGAATTCGCCCTTATCTGCATACCAGCGAGATTCCCAATCCTTGATAACACCTACGCGCAAACCGGTAGGATTGATTTTCTGGCCCATTCTGTTTCCTCCTCTCGCTTACTCTGCTTCCCTAAGAACAAGGGTGATATGAGACGACCGTTTCAGCACGCGGTCAGCGCTGCCCTTTGCACGGGGACGGATGCGCTTGAGCGTGGGGCCCTGACCGACGAAGCACTCGGCAACGTACAGTCTGGTGACGTCAAGGTTTTTGTTTTCTGCGTTCGCCATAGCGGACTTCAGCAGTTTCTCAAGCGGCTCGCAAGCAGCCTTGGGTGTGTGCTTGAGAATTGCCATGGCCTGGTCCGCAGGTTTGTTCCGGATAAGGTCGAGAACGATCTGGACCTTACGCGGGCTGATTCTGATAAAGGTCGCTTTCGCGGTGGCCTGGAGAACCTGGTTTTCAGTATCTGCCATTATAGACACACTCCTTTCGCTTGTTAGTTGCCGTTATTGGAAGTTTTGGAACCGGCGTGTCCCCGGAAGGTACGCGTCGGGGCGAACTCGCCGAGCTTGTGACCGACCATGTCTTCGGTCACATAGACCGGGACGTGCTTGCGGCCGTCGTGCACCGCGAAGGTGTGACCGACAAAGTCTGGGAAGATGGTCGAGCTTCTGCTCCAGGTTTTCAGAACGATTTTTTCGCCGTTCTCATTCATTTTCTGGACTCTTTCCAGCAGTTTGGGCTGGACATAGGGGCCTTTTTTAATGCTTCTGCTCATGAATAATGCTCCTTTCCGGTTTATTTGCCGTTGCGACGCTTCACGATGAGTTTATCGGAGCGGTTCTTCTTGGCTCTGGTCTTATAACCGAGTGCGGGCTTGCCCCACGGAGTGACCGGGCCGGGACGGCCGATGGGCGATTTGCCCTCGCCGCCGCCGTGCGGGTGGTCGTTCGGGTTCATAACGGAACCGCGGACGGTGGGACGGATGCCCAGGTGACGGGTGCGGCCGGCCTTACCGATCTGGATGTTGGAATGCTCCAGATTGCCGACCTGACCGATGGTGGCCATGCAGTTCACCGGGACGTTGCGAAGTTCGCCTGACGGCAGACGGAGAAGGGCGTAAACGCCTTCTTTTGCCATAAGCTGAGCGGCGTTGCCGGCAGCTCTCGCAAGCTGGCCGCCTTTGCCGGGATACAGCTCGACGTTGTGAACGAAGGTACCGACGGGGATGGCGCTGAGCGGCATCGCGTTGCCGGGTTTGATATCGGCCGTTTCGCCGGAAATGACCTTATCGCCGATCTTCAGTCCGACGGGAGCCAGGATATAGGCCTTTTCGCCGTCGGTGTACTCGATCAGGGAAATGTAGGCGGAGCGGTTGGGATCATACTCAAGGGTTTTGACCGTCGCTTCGACGCCGAGTTTGTTGCGCTTGAAATCAATAACTCTGTACTTTTTGCGGTTGCCGCCGCCGCGATGGCGGACGGTGATGCGGCCGTAACTGTTGCGGCCGGCGCTCTTTTTGAGAGTGGTCAGCAGACTTTTCTCGGGAGCAACCTTGGAAAGCACTGAGTAATCGGCAACCGACATGCCGCGGCGACCGTTGGTAGTCGGTTTATAAACTTTAACAGACATTTAATTCACACTCCTGTCAATGGATTTGCGGAGAATGTCAACTCCATACGATTCCATCGTGTATAAGTATTAAGGTTTACGATTACATCATGCCGTCGAAGAACTCGATGGTCTTGGAATCTTCGGTAAGGGTGACGATGGCTTTGCGCCAGGAGGACGTATAACCCTCGTAGCGGCCGTAGCGGCGAAGTTTGCCGTTTACGCGCATCGTGTTGACCTTGGCGACCTTGACGCCGAACAGTTCTTCAACCGCTTTCGCGATTTCGATCTTGTTGACGCCCTCGGCGACCTTGAAGGTATATTTCTTCTGAGGAACGCCCATCATGGAAGCTTCGGAGATAATGGGCTTAATAATGATGTCCTGTGCGAGCTTCATGCGTACACCTCCTCGATTTTGGCAACCGCGTCTTTGGCAGCGACGAAGGAATCGCAGTTCAGGATGTCATACACGTTGAGGGTGTTGACGGTAGCGACCTTGGCGCCTTCGATATTGCGGATGCTCTTGTAAACGGCGTTATCCGTTTCCGGAAGAACGACGAGGACCTTGCGGCCCGCCTTGACGGCGGCAAGCATTTCCGCCATCGGCTTGGTTTTGATCTCGTCGGCCTTGATTTCGTCAAGGACGATCATTTCGCCGGCGGCAACCTTGGAAGAGAGAGCCGACTTCATGGCGAGACGACGGACCTTTTTGTTGACCGAAAGGCCGTAAGTGCGGGGCTTGGGGCCCAGCGCAACGCCGCCGTGATACCACTGCGGAGCGCGGGTCGAACCCTGGCGGGCACGGCCGGTGCCCTTTTGACGCCACGGCTTTTTGCCGCCGCCGCTGACTTCGGAGCGGGTGCGGGTGGACTGAGTGCCCTGGCGCTGATTGGCGAGGTAGCTCACGACCACGAGATGCATAGCGGACATATTGGGCTCGATGCCGAAAACGGCGTCATTGAGTTCCAGTTTGGAGACTTTTTTGCCTTTTTTATCAAGGACTGCTAAACTACTCATCTGTCACGCCTCCTTATGCTTTCTTCACGCTGTCGGCGAGAATAACGATGCCGCCCTTGGGGCCCGGAACGGAACCCTTGATGGCGATGAGGTTATTGTCGCTGTCGACTTTGACTACGGTGAGGTTTTGGACGGTAACGCGCTCGGTGCCGAGGTGACCGGCCATCTTTTTGCCCTTATATACGCGGGAGGGGGTGGAGCAGGCGCCCAGGGAGCCGCCGTGTCTGCCGACGGGGCCGGAACCGTGCGTCTCACGCAGACGGCCGAAATTCCAGCGCTTGATGGTGCCCGCGGTGCCTTTGCCCTTGCCGGTGCCGACAACGTCGACATACTCGCCGGGAGCAAAGATGTCAACCTTGAGAACGTCGCCGACGTTCACGGAAGACGTATCGGCCAGGCGGAACTCTTTAAGGACGCGCTTGGGAGCGACGTCCGCTTTTTTGAAGTGACCGCTCATGGGCTTGGTAACGTTTTTGGTCTTGATGTCGCCGAAGCCGAGCTGTACGGCCTCGTACCCGTCGGTCTCGGCGGTCTTTTTCATAACGACCGGGCAGGGACCTGCTTCAATGACGGTGACGGGGATCATGATGCCCTTCTCGTCGAAGATCTGCGTCATGCCGACTTTTTTTCCGATGATGCCTTTTTTCATGTTTTTTCCTCCTGTCAGATTATTGGTTGGGATGACCCCAACATGACCTGCTACCTATTTTATATAATAGGTATATTCAAAATCACACCCTGTCGGATCAGAGTTTGATTTCAAAATCAACGCCTGCGGGAAGTTCCAGACCGGTGAGGGCCTCAACCGTTTTGTTCGACGGTCTGAGGATGTCGATCAGGCGCTTGTGGGTGCGCTGCTCGAACTGCTCACGGCTGTCTTTGTACTTATGGACGGCACGCAGCACCGTGACGATCTCTTTCTCGGTCGGGAGCGGGATGGGGCCGGACACCTGTGCGCCGGTGCGCTTGGCGGTGTCGACGATCTTTTCGGCCGCCTTGTCGACCAGGTTGTGGTCATAACCCTTCAGTCTGATTCTGATTCTTTCCTTAACTGCCATTGAAAACGCCTCCTAAAATTTTTGGCGGGCTGCGTAAATTTTAACAACTTACCCGGGCCGTTCGCCCGTTCCGTTTAAAAACCGGAAGTTGTCTTCCGGGGAAAAATTTACGCTCCGTACAAGCGCAGCGGCCGCAGTTAAGGACGGCACAACGGCTTGTGACGGACTTGGATCGCCCGGTTTGAAATCGGACATACTCCGCGGGAGTTCCCTGCCTACAAGGGCAGCCACATCCCACATCAACGCCTGTCTGCCGCAAAAGGACACACTACGCCCTTTCGCAGGCCTAAACATAATA
>CADBON010000088.1 GCA_902796315.1 Oscillospiraceae bacterium
CTCATCGGCGGCGCGGCGGGGCTGTTCGGCATCACGGCGGGGGCGGCGGTACTGCTGTTCAACCTCGCCTCCGTCACCGATTACGGCGTACCGTTTTTGGCGCCGTTCAGCCCGCTGTATCCGCGCTTGCTGCGCGACACCTTCCCCCGCGCCGACGTGACCGACCTCGCCAAACGTCTGTTTCGGGTGGATACGCTGTTGAAGGGGGAGAGCCGTGGCTGAGCAAAAAATCGGCGTCCTGCCGTTCTGTTCGGTGCTCTTTTTGAGCGTGATGAGCGGCGTACTGCTGTATATTGCCGACAATCCCGCCGAGCCGGGCGGCACGGACGCCGTACTGCGTCCGCTCGTCTTTTTGGCGGTCAATCTCGCGGCCGCGCTGCCGTTGTTCCGGCTCAAGCGTGCGGTCGGCGACCGATCGGTAGGGGAGGCCCTGCGCGCGCGTTCGCCCTTTGCCGCCCGTCTGATCGCGGCTGTGTACGCCCTTGTCTATACCGCGGCGGCGCTGCGCACGGCAGTGCGCTTTGAACTGTTCGCGGGCAGCGAGATGTTCCCCGATAAGCGCATGACCTATCTCGCGGTACTGCTTGCGGCGGTGTGCGCGGTACTCGGCGGCGCTGATTTTACCGCGACGGCGCGCGCTTCGTTCCCGATGGCCGTCGGTGTCGTTCTCGCGGCGGCGGGAGTCGGCTTTTTGCTGGTTCCGCAGGTGGATCTTCTGAATTTGACCCCGCCCTTTGAAAACGGAGTCGGCCGCTTTTTGCGCGACAGTCTTTCCGCCTCGCTGTTTGCGGCGGAGGCAGGCACGCTGCCTTTCTTTTTCGGGCAGGTCAAAGGCAATCTCAAACGGGGGTACGTTGTCGGCGCCGTCCTCGTCACGGTACTGTTCGCCGCCTCGTCGTTCGTCGTGTTCGGCACCCTCGGCCCCTTTGCCGAAAGCCGGCTGTTCCCTACCTGCACGGCGGTCACGCTGGCGAAGATCGGTCTGTTCAAACGCCTGGATTCCGTCGAGACGGCTGTCTGGGTGTCGTGCGTGCTGGTCAAAATGACCTTGTTCTTCACCGTCGCTTCCCGTGCGGCGGCACAGGTGTTTCGCGGCTTGCCGCGGCGGGCGGCGGCGCTCTTAGCGGGTGCGGCGGTCGCACTTTGCGTTCTGCTGATCGGCGGTGAGGTCCGGCGCGCCGCGCTGTTTTCCTCGCTCGCGTTTACCGCGACAACCTATCTTCTGCCCGCTTTCATTCTGCCGCTCGCATCGCTGTTGTGCCTGAAAAGGAGAGGAACGAATGGATCGTTTGACTAAATTTGCCGCCCTTCTCCTGTCGGCGGTCTGTCTTGTGTCCCTGACGGGGTACCGCAAACTCGGCACCGAACTCTCGGACTTGATGGTTTTGCAAACTGTCGGTGTTGACTGCACCGCAACGGGGTACCGCGTCACGGTCGAAATGCTGCGCGGCAACCAAAACGGCACGCCCGACAACACCGGCGGCGGGGCCGTGACGCGCCTCTGCTCGGCCGAGGGGCGGACCGTGGCGGACGCCCTGTATCACCTGCCCCTGAAAAGCGGAGGCAAACCCTTTCTTGCCCATAACCGCGTGATCGTCATCGGCGGCGAGGGGTTGCGCGCCCTGCCCGAAGCTCTGGCGTTTTTCACCCGTGATTTCGGTGTGCGCGCCTCGCAGCTGCTCTGCGTCAGCCGCGGCTGTACGGCGGCGGACCTGCTCGCGGCCAAGCTGCCCGAAAGTGACGTGCGGGGCGAAATGCTGGAGAACGTGCTCACCGAGGCCGCCGACCATTCCGTCGTACCCGCCGTCCGCCTGCCGGACGCCTGCAACGCGTTTGCCGACGGCACTTCCGCGCTGTGTGTGCCCGCGGTTTCCGTCGCAGGGGAAGGGGAAAACGTGACCTACGCCGTCAGCGGCGGCGCGTTCTTTGGCCATGACGGGCGCTTTGCGGGCTTTCTCGAGCCGGACGTCACCTTTGGGATCGCCCTGCTCGACGGCCGTCTGCGCGGCGGCTCGCTGACCGTACCCCTGCCCGGGGGCGGCACGGCGTCACTCCTCTTGGTGCGCGGCAAAACGCGGGTCGACGTCACGACCCGGAACGGTACGCCCGCCTTTTGCGCCGCGATCTCGCTGGTGTGCGACATCAAGGAGTACGGCCAGAACGGCGCGAACGGTCGGGATCCGACCGCCGTTCTCACCCGTGCGGCGGAAACCGCCGTCCGGGAAAGAGCCGAGAATGCTTTGTCGCTGCTGCAAACCCCGCCGTACGGCGATTGCGTGCGCTTCGGGATGCGCCTGCGGTGGGCGGACCGCACCGCGTATCGCCGCCTTTCGCCGACGTGGGAGGGCGCGTTCCGCACCTGCGGGTTTTCGTGTGACGTCCGCGTGACGATCCGGCGTGTCGGCGATGCGACTTTTTCTTGAATGTTCGTGTGAAGTGTGGTATACTACAACATATTTTTCAAAAGGAGGGGTCGCCGTGTTTTCTTTGGGGCTGGATATCGGCGGTACCAAGTGCGCCGCCGTTCTCGGCCGTACGGGCGCGGCGCCCGATAACCTCATTCTGGATCGCGTCGCATTTCCGACGCGCACCGAACGCGGCTGGCGCGCGGTGCTGGACGAGGCGGTGACCGCCTGCCGCACGCTGTTGGCGCGTCACGGCGTTGACGACGGCGATCTTGACGGGATCGGTGTGAGCTGCGGCGGCCCGCTTGACGCGGAGCGCGGCGTGATCCTTTCACCCCCGAACCTACCCGGCTGGGATGCGGTACCCATCACCGCCCTTCTGCGCGAAACGTTCGGCGTGCGCGCCGTCCTGCGCAACGACGCGGACGCCTGCGCCATTGCGGAATGGCGATACGGCGCCGGGCAGGGGTCCCGCAATATGATCTTTCTGACCTTCGGCACGGGGATGGGCGCGGGTCTCATTCTCAACGGCGCCCTTTACAGCGGCGCGAACGGCCTTGCCGGCGAGGTCGGCCATCTCCGCCTGGCGGCGGACGGGCCTCTCGGCTACGGCAAGCGCGGCTCGTTCGAGGGGTTCTGCTCCGGCGGCGGCATCGTCGATCTGACCCGCTTGCACGCCGAAGAATACATCTGTCAAAACAAAAAGAGTTTGCTGCTGCCAAACGGCGCCCTGCCGCCCGACCTCTCGGCCGCGACGGTAGCGCAGGCTCTTGAGCGGGGCGACGCCCTTGCCCGTGAGGTGCTGACCGAGAGTGCCGAAAAACTCGGCGAGGGGCTTGCCGTTCTTGTGGATCTGTTCGCGCCGGAACGTATCGTTATCGGCAGCATCTACGCCCGCAACGCGGCGTTTTTTGCCCCGATCACTCGCGAACGTATGGAACGCGAGGCGCTCTCGCAAAGCGCCGCCGCGTGTGAAATCGTGCCCGCCGCACTCGGTGACGCCATCGGCGATTACGCGGCGCTCGGCGTGTTGGAGGAATGACCGTGAACACAGGAAACGAAACGATCTGGAACGATCTGTTTGATCGCTATCCGTCCCTGCGCGTGTGCGAGGGGGAGTTACGCGCTGCCTACGGCCTGCTGTACGACTGCTACGCGGCGGGCGGCAAACTGCAGGTTTGCGGCAACGGCGGAAGCGCCGCCGACTGCGAACACATCGTCGGCGAATTGATGAAGGGCTTTCATAAGAAGCGCGAACTGCCTGCCGAGTCACCCGTTCCGGCCGATATCGCCGCGGGATTGCAGGGCGCCTTGCCCGCGATATCCCTCGTCAGTCAGAGTGGCCTGTGCACGGCGTTTATCAATGATTGTGCCCCCGACCTCGTTTTCGCGCAGCAGGTATACGGGTATTGCAAACCCGGCGACGTGCTGCTCGGCTTGAGTACCTCCGGCAACTCCGCGAACGTGGCGGCTGCGGCTCGCACGGCCCGCGCCCTCGGCGGCAAAACCCTTGCCGTCACCGGCGAAAGCGGCGGCCGGCTCGCGCTGCTGTGCGACGTGTGCGTCCGTCTGCCCTCGTGCGACACGGCGTCGATCCAGGAATTGACCCTGCCCGTATACCACACGCTCTGCGCTCTGTTGGAAGACGCCTTTTTCGCATCGTAAATCGGGTCGAAAATTCACAAATTAGCACTTGACATTTTCCGTTTTCGGGACTACAATAACCGGCTGTACACCAAGGAGGTGGAAGTGTGAAAATTGCCGTTCTGCTGCTTGCGTTCGCGGTCGGTAGCGCGCAGTTTTTTCTGCTGGCCGCCCTGCTGAAAGCCGCGCTCGGCGGCCGGTTGAACCGCGCCCTGCCGCTGTTGTGCGCCAAACTACTGCTCTACGGCGGGTCCGCGGCGTTATTGGCGCTCGTGTTCCGCGCATATCTGATTTGGGCGGCGATCGGTTACGGTGCCGCCGTGCCGCTTTGCCTGCTTGTCTATTTACTGTTTATCCATCGGAAAGGGGGGACCGCAGATGACGCCCGTACAAATCGCTGAAGCCGCCGTCGGGGCGGTGCTGTTCGCGCTGTGTCTTGCGGGGTATATTCACACCTCCGGCCAACTGAAACACGCCGACGTCCCCGCACCGGATGACGGGGCGGCCGTCAAGCGTTTCAAAAAGAAAAAAACGCGCAAAAAACTGTTCTTTGCCGGCGTGATCATCAGCGTCTGGTTCCTGATCGGTTTTGTCATCACCTTTTTCTCGGGACGTAAGGGCGGTCTTGTCATCGCCTTTGAAATGTTCTCGAAACGGGTCGACGTGTTCGGCGTTTCCGTCGCCCAAACCACCCTTATTTCGCTCGCCGTCTGCGGCATTATCGCGGTGTTGTGCGTGCTGTTCCGCGTGTTGTGTGTGCCGCGATTCAACGACCGGCCGACCGGCTTGCAGAACGCCGTCGAGATCTGTGTCGAGGCCATGGACAAAATGGTCGTCGGCGTGGTCGGTGAAAAAACGGGCGCCGCGCTTTCGCCCTATATGTTCTCGCTGGCGCTGTATATGATCGGCTGTGCCGCGGTCGAACTGTTCGGTTTGCGCGCCCCGACGTCCGATCTGACCTGCACGTTCGCCATGGGCCTTTTGACCTTCCTGCTTATCAATATCTTCGGTTTCAAGACGCTCGGCTTCGGCGGCCGTCTCAAGTCCATGGGCGGGGCCGTGCCCGCCATGCGGCCGATGATGATCCCTCTCAAGATCGTCAGCGACGTTGCCGTGCCCGTGTCGCTTGCCTGCCGACTGTTCGGCAATATGCTCGGCGGTATGATCGTCATGGAACTGCTCAAGGGCGCCCTCGGCGGTTACGCGTCGGGCATCCCCGGCGTGGCGGGGCTGTATTTCAACCTGTTCCACCCGCTCATCCAGGCGTATATCTTCATCACCCTCTCGCTGACGTTTATCGCCGAAGCACTGGAACCGGTGGAAGAGAGCGCCAAACCTAAAAAAGTGAAAAAGTCCGCGTAACGGAGTTTTCCATACAGCAAAAATTGGAGGTACGTATTTATGGCAGCAGCAGTTTGTATGCTCGTCGCGCTGGGCGCGGGTTTCGGTATGTGCTATGCGACGTCCAAGGCCGTTGAGGCGGCGGCGCGTCAGCCCGAGGCCGCGAGCAAGATCCAGACCATTCTTCTGCTCGGCTGCGCGTTGGCGGAATCGACCGCCATTTACGCGTTCGTCGTGGCGCTGATTCTCTCTACCAAGGCGTAACGGAAGGGGAACGCTATGAAATTAAGCGGAGATATGCTGATTGATTTGATTATCAATATCGCCAGCATCGTCGTCCTTTTCCTCATCGTGCGCAAACTCGTTTACAAGCCGGTCAAAAAGTTTATGACCGCCCGCAGCGAGCGCGTCGCCGGCGCCGAGGAAGAGGCCAACCGTCGTGCGGCCGAGGCCGCCGCACAGAAAGAGGAGTACGAGCAAAAACTCGCCGCCCTCGAAACCGATAAACAGCAGGCCGTGCGCGAAAGTGAAGAGGCCGCCCGCGCCGCCGCGCAAAAGATCATTGCCGCCGCGCAGGAAAAGGCCGACAGCATCGTCAACGGCGCCCAAAAGAAGGGGCAAGAGGCCTACGACAAGCGGCTGGAAGCGGGGCAGGATGAGATCATCGACCTCTCGGTCGACATCTCCTCCAAACTGCTTGCCCGCAATATTTCGGATGACGACAACCGCCGTCTGGCCGAAGAGTTCCTGGCTTCGCTGAAGGGTGAGCGCCATGCGTAAGGCCGTTATCCGCGCCGCCGCGAATTTTCCCGGCGACCTCAAGACCGCGTTGGAAAACGGGCTGCGCGAAACGTTCGGCAGCGACCTCGCGTGCGAATTTGTGATCGACGATTCCGTTATCGGCGGTTTTGTCGTTGACGTCGACCGCACCGTCTATGACTGGAGCGTCGCCACCCAACTCAAACGTTTGAAAAAAGAACTGCACAAATAAGGGGGCGGGTCTGTGGCTGATCTCACCGGAACAAAAAGCGAATATCTGCACGAACGGCTCGCCCGCTTTACGGCGCAGCCGGTTTCTTATCGGTACGGCACCGTCTCCTCCGTGGGCGACGGCGTTGCCCGCGTGAGCGGTCTGCCCGGCCGTCTGTATGGCGAACTGCTCGAATTCGGCAGCGGCCTGTTCGGTATGGCGCTGGATCTTGAAGAAAACGGTGTGGGCGCCGTGTTGTTCGACAGCAGCGACAGCGTGTCGGTTGGCGACAGCGTCCGCGGGACCGGCCGCGTTGCGGAGATCCCCGTCGGTGACGAATTGCTCGGCCGCGTTATCGATCCCATCGGCCGCCCGCTCGACGGGTTGCCGCTCGATCTTGACGACAGTCTGCCCGCCGAGCGCCCCGCGCCCGCCATCATTGACCGCCGTCCCGTCGACACGCCGCTCGAAACGGGAATTCTTGCCATCGACAGCATGATCCCCATCGGCCGCGGTCAGCGTGAACTGATCATCGGCGACCGTCAGACCGGTAAAACGACGATCGCGCTGGACGCCATCGTCAATCAGAAACGTACGGACGTCTACTGCATCTACTGCGCCATCGGGCAAAAGGCCTCCACCATCGCCTACGTGGAAGAAACGCTGCGCAAAGCCGGGGCGATGGAATACAGCGTGATCGTTGCGGCCACCGCCTCCGACAGTCCCGCGACCCAGTATCTGGCGCCGTACTGCGCCTGTTCCGTGGCGGAGTACTTTGCCGAACAAGGCAAGGACGTTCTCGTCGTCTATGACGATCTTTCCAAGCACGCCGTGGCGTACCGCGCCATGTCCCTGCTTCTGCATCATCCGCCGGGCCGCGAGGCGTACCCCGGCGACGTGTTCTATCTGCACTCTCGTCTTTTGGAGCGTTCGGCGGCCCTGTCGCCCGAAAAGGGCGGCGGCAGCATCACCGCGCTGCCCATCGTCGAAACCATGGGCGGCGACATTTCCGCCTATATCCCCACCAACGTCATCTCCATTACCGACGGTCAGATCTTTCTCGAGAGCGAGTTGTTCCACAGCGGCATCCGCCCCGCTGTCAATACCGGCCTTTCGGTGTCGCGTGTCGGCCGCAGCGCCCAGTACGAAGCCATGCGCAAGGTTTCGGGCACGCTGCGCATCGAACTCTCCCAGTACCGCGAGATGGCGGTCTTTACCCGCTTCGGCAGCGACGTTGACGAAGCCACGCACAAATTGCTGCGCCGCGGCGAAGTGCTGACTGAACTGCTGAAACAAAACAAGGGCGCGCCCCGCACGCTCTTTGATCAGGTCGCGCTGCTGCTGGCGTATAAACGCGGTGTTTTTGAATCGCTCGACACCAAGCAGGTGCGCCCCGCGGCCGAAAAACTGACCGCGTATCTGCGCGAAACTTGCGCGGATCTTGCCGACGAGGTCAATTCCACGGGCAATTTGACCGATTCCGCCGACGCCGCGCTATCCGCGGCCATCGGCCGTTTTCAGGCGGAACAGCTATGAGTACGCAAGCGGAGATCAAACAGCACCTCAAAGCGGTGCGCCAGACGCGGCAGATCACCAACGCCATGTACCTTCTGTCCACGTCGCGGATGAAAATGGCGATGCAGAACATCGACTTTAACCTGATGTATCTGGAGCGGCTGCGCCGCACGATCGCGGGCGTTGTCGTTACGGCCGCCTACAACGATTTGCGCGATGATTTCATCGTCGACAATATGCTCGGCACGGCGGTTTTCGTCGTCGTGACCAGCGACAAGGGCCTGTGCGGCGGCTACAATACCGCCGTCGTCGATTTGGCGCTTGAGAAGATGAAAGAACACGAAAAACCCGTCGTCATCTCTCTGGGCATCGTCGGCGACCGTATGTTCCGCGACCGCGGCGTACCCGTCGCCTATTCGTGGTTCGGCGCTTCACAGCACCCCACGCTGAACCTCGCCTCGCAGGTGACGTCCAAGATCATCCCGCTGTATCTGACCAACGACTTTCATCAGATCTACGTCGTCTATACCGAGTACGTCAACGCCAACGTGCAGGTGCCGCGGTGCACGCGTCTGCTGCCGCTGCTGCGTGAGGATTTTTCCGACATTGAGGAAGAACGCGGCGCCGCGAACACCCGGCCCATTTTTGAGCCCAACGTCGGCGTGGTGTTCGACTATCTCGTCAACCAGTATTGCATCGGCTATATGTACGACGTGCTGATGCAGTCCGCCGCCAGCGAGAATATCGCCCGTATGAACGCCATGCAAAACGCCACGCGCAACGCGGACGAGATGATTCGCCAACTGTCCGCGGATCTCAACGCCGTGCGCCAACAGCAAATCACCAATGAGATAACCGAAATCGCCGCCGCCTGCGAAGCGGGCGGCCTGCAGAAAGGGGAGGGGTAACGTGGCTGAATCGTTCAACGGAACCGTCGTGAAAATCTCGGGGCCCGTGGTGGACGTCCGCTTTACGGGCGGTCTGCCGCCGATCAAGGCGCTGCTGACCGTCGTCGAGCACGACTGTCATCTCGAGGTCGCGGCCCACGTCACCGCCGATACGGTACGTACCGTCGCGCTCGAGGCCACCGAAGGTCTGCGCTGCGGCCTTTCCGTCGTGTCCGACGGCGAGGGCATCCGCGTTCCCGTCGGCCCGTCCGTCGTCGGGCGTGTTATCGACGTGCTCGGCCGTCCCATCGACGGCAAGGGCCCCATCGAAAGCGATCTGTATCGCCCCGTTCACCGTCCCGCTCCCGCTCTCGCGGAACAACGCCCCGCGACCGAATTGCTTGAGACCGGCATCAAGGTGCTCGACTTGCTCGTGCCTTACACCAAGGGCGGCAAGATCGGTCTGTTTGGCGGCGCCGGCGTCGGCAAGACCGTGCTGATCATGGAACTCATCCACAACGTCGCCGTCAACCACGGCGGCTACTCGGTCTTCACCGGCGTGGGCGAGCGCAGCCGCGAGGGCAACGAACTGATGACCGATATGCAGAAAAGCGGCGTTATCAACAAAACCATCCTTGCCTTCGGGCAGATGAACGAGCCTTCCGGCAGCCGTATGCGTGTCGCGCTGACCGGTCTGACCGAAGCGGAGTATCTGCGTGACGAAGACGGCCGCGACGTGCTGCTGTTTATCGATAATATTTACCGTTTCGTGCAGGCGGGCAACGAAGTAAGCGCCTTGCTGGGCCGTCTGCCGAGCGCCGTCGGTTATCAGCCGACGCTTGCCAACGAACTCGGCGCGCTTGAGGAGCGTATCGCCTCCACTTCCAAGGGTTCCATCACCTCGGTGCAGGCCGTCTACGTTCCCGCGGACGACTTGACCGATCCCGCGCCGGCCACCATTTTCACCCATCTCGACGCTACCACCGTGCTCTCGCGCAATATCGCGGAACTCGGCATTTATCCGGCCGTCGACCCGCTCGCTTCCGCCAGCCGCGCGCTTGAACCGGAAATCGTCGGCGACACCCACTACCGCGTCGCCCGTAAGGTGCAGGAGTTTTTACAGCGCTATACCGAACTCAAGGACATTATCGCCATTCTCGGTATGGACGAACTCAGCGAAGAGGACCGCGCCATCGTTTACCGCGCCCGCAAACTGCAGCGCTTTTTGTCCCAGCCGATGAACGTTGCCAAGGTGTTTACGGGACTTGAGGGGCGCTTTGTGCCGCTTGACGCGACCGTCGAAAGTTTCCGACAGATCGTCGATGGCGAGGCGGACGACGTGCCCGAGGCCGCCTTCTTTATGGTCGGCGACATCGACGAGGCCCGCGAAAAAGCCAAGACGCTTTAAGAGGAGATTATGGCAGCAGAATTTCAACTTGAGATCTTAACGCCCGAAAAGACCTTCTTTGCCGGCACGGCGGAGGCCGTGACCGTCAGCGCGGTCTACGGCGACCCGCGTGAGCATCTTGCCGAAAACCACATCGAGGATGAGGCCTACCTCTTCCGCGAGGACGTCAGCATCGACGTCGAATCGGCGGAATTGACCGTTCTTGCCCACCATCACCCCATGGTCGCGGCGCTCGCGCCCGGCGAGATCCGCATCAAGGTCGACGGCGCGTGGAAAACTGCCTACATCGGCGAGGGCTTTTTGGAAGTCGGCTACGACAACGTGGTGCAAATCTTTTCCCACCTCTGCGAGTGGCCGGACGCCATCGACGCCGTCCTCGCCGCTATGGAAGAGGAGAAGGAGCAGGAGCGCCTGCGCAACACCGAATCGCTCAGCGAACACCGCCGCAGCGAGATCGAACTGCAGCGCATGCTTGACATCCTCCGCCGCAAGCGCGGCAACGTCAACAACTGAACGAAAAAAGGACAGAGCCGCGGCTCTGTCCTTTTTCTATGCTTTATTTCAGAACGTGATCGTCAGCGTATGCTCGCCGGCGTCGGTTTTGATCTCCACGTCGCTGCCGATGTCGCCGGGCAGCTTTTTGATTTCGTACTTCCCGTCGCATTCCACGGATTTGCATTCGCGGTCGATATACACGACGGTCGGCGCTTTACTTTTCTTGTCCTGCTTCCACGTCAGAGTAAAAACGCCGTTTTCTTCATCAAAGGCGTAACTGACGATCTCGCCGCACACCGCTTTCGGGTGCGGGCGGGTGAGCAGTTTGTCGACGAAATCCTCTTGCAGAATGCCGTCGTAATAGCACCAGTAAGTGTTGCTCCATTTGTACCCGTCAAACTGTTTCAGCAGCGTGCGGAAGTGCGGGTACCAGCCGTCGCCGTCTGCGCGGGAGCCCCACTCGCCGATCAGGCAGGGGACGCCCAGCCGCAGCTGCGTCTGACGGTGCACGTCAAAGATCATGGTCACGCGCGAATCGCTGGCGTATTTGTAGGCGGGCGTGTCGACCATCAGATCGTACGCGTGCGGCGCAAAGCACTGCTTCGGCTCGCGCCCCTCGGCGTTCTCAACGGCGATCGCGCAGCTCGGGATGCCGAGATTGGAAAAGTAGCAGTCCTCAATGAAAACGATCCCCGCGTCGCTCTCTTCGCGTACGGCCTTCGTCATTTTGCCGAGGAAGGGGGAGTAGCGCTTTTCGTCGAAATTGCGCACGATTTCGTCGCCGACCGATACCAGTTTGCGAAAGAGCTCGCCGTTGATCTCGTCCAGCGCGCGGGGCTTTTCGTCGCCCAGCGCCTGCTTGGCCATCGCTTTCAGGTTCACGCGCTTGTCGCAGACGGTCGTCGCGGCGGCGCTGGCGACCACTTTGCGGAACAGCTTGCCGCCGTCCGCGCCGGGGAACGGCTCGTTCAGAAAGTCGTAGCCGAAAAAGGCGGGCTTGCCGGCCAGTGCTTTGGCGACGTGACGCCACATATCGGCGTAATAGTCCTGCAGACCCTTGCGGTTATAGGGGCGGTTGGACCAGAAATTGTCAAACGCGCGATGGCAGGCGCGGCCGTAAAAATACGGCTCGGCCCACACCATCTTGGGTTTTGTGGGCTTGAACTGGTCGGTCAGCGTCGCCCAGGCGGGCGCGCCGTCGCCGTAGGTCGCGGGTCCCCAGCAGTCCTGGTGGCAGTCGAGATAGGCATAA
>CADBON010000089.1 GCA_902796315.1 Oscillospiraceae bacterium
AATAGCGGTCACGTTTTCGACGTAAGTTTCGTTGGTCAGATAGCCGAGCGAGTTGGTCTCGTGATAATGGCGGCGGTCAAACACGTCGCGCCCCTGCTCGATATAGGGCTGGGTCTTATGCAGGATAAAATCGTTGGGCGCCACGACGTAACCGGTCATATCGTTGGAAACGCCGTACACGAGAAGGTCCGGGTCGCCGAAAACGTCGATGATGGGTTTTGGATTGATATCGGTCCCCTTGCCGGTGGCGGACTCTTCCGCCGGGGCGGCGCCGCCGTAAACGACCTCGGGGAAGGGCTCGCCGGGGAGCATCAGGATCTGCTGTTTGCCGAGGCGGATGTAATCCATCTCGGTCAGCAGAGCGAGACCCAAATCGCCCTTTTCGCAAGCGTAGCGCTGGGAGGATACCACGTTGATGGTCGCCATCAGCGCAAGCAGGCCGTTGTCAACGGGCGTATAGTACGGGTGCTGAAGAACGACGATGCGGGGTTCCAGCTCCTCGTCATTATTGATGGCAAGGGCGGCGTTGCCGAGGCACTCACCCTCTTTTTGGGTACGCAGGGGCAGATCGTCCTCACAATCGAACGTCCCGGGGTCGACCGCGCCGATGGCGCCGACGGCAAAGAGCACGTTGACGGGCTTTGCGTCGGTAACGGTCTTGCGCAGCCAGTAGGGATAGTCGGCGCTGCAATCGCGGTTGCTGCCGCCGAGGGTGTTGGGATGGGCGGCGAAATTCAAAAACCACGTTTCATTGGAGCCGTCGTCGGGCACAAAGCGGAAACGCGTCAGCACGTCGTGCAGGACGATGGGCTCGCGCTTGTCGTACTGCGCTTCGGGCACGTGGACGGTACCGCGGTAAAGTTTGCCGGGCTTGCGGTTGGCGTACGCTTCGCGGGCAACCTCTTCAAGCGCCCGGAGCAGTTGTTTCATATAAGCGGGATCTTTGCCGCTTTGCAGACGCGTGAGCTGCCCCCAATAGCCGACGGTATCAAACCCGCCGTGGGTGTGGCTGCAGCTGACAAACACGCCCGCGCACCGCGATGCGGCGATAAAGTCGGCCAGCGAGGTGCGCACGAGATTGACATCATGATTCGTCAGACCGATCACGTCGGCGCAGATATGAACGTAACCGCCCGCCTCGTCGGCGCCGATCCACATCGCGCTGACGGTGATGGGGTCGTGCACGCGCTCCATCACGTGGCCCATTCCGTGACCGGCGACCCAATACTTTTTGGCGTGGATGTCGGCGGGCATGACCTCACGCACGGCGTAACCGCAGACGTACTTCTTGCCCGTCAAGGTAACGGGCCGCGCCTTCGGCAGCGGGTGCGCTTCGACGCTCATCCCCCGGCGGCGCAGTTTTTTGGCGGCGGAGCGGCCGATTTTGCGAACGGTTGTGGCGGCAATTTCATTAAAGCCCATAAAAGCACCTCCGACAGTAACTTTAAATCCAAGTATATTATAACAACTAACTTCTGTTGTGTCAACGCAGAATGGCGGGCATTTTCGCAGTTCTTTCATTTTTTTGAAGGTTGACATCTCCCCCCTCGTATGCTAAACTGAATGTATTGAAAAAAATTGTAAGAGGTGTCGAAATGAGCAAATTATCCAAACTTGACAACGCCGCCGAAAGCAAAGGCGCGGGCATCAAAACCCTGTGGCAGTTCGTCAAATTCATCTTTGTCAGTCTGATCGCATTCGTTATCCAAATCTTTTTGCCGCTGCTGATCAAACTGCCCATGAGCGACGAATTTCTGTACCGTCCCTATGATTTCTGGATCTTCCACAACGAGCCCGCCGACCCGGTCACGGGCGTGATCGTTGCCGGTCTGGGTGTGTTCATCGCCGCCAACGTCAGCAATATCATCGCGCAGATCGTATCCTTCTTCATCAACCGCGACAAGACCTTTAATTCCAGCGCCAACGTTGCCGTTACGCTGCCGATCTACATCGTTTTCACCATTGCGCTGATCTGCTTCTCGGCCTGGCTCAGCCCCACGCTGATCACCTTCCTGGAGGGCAAGAACATCCCCGAAAACGCCGCCATCTCAATCTCCGGCGCGATCTGCGGCGCGATCCAGTTCTTCCTGTACTTCCCGGTCGACAAGATCCTGTTCCGCAAACCGAAAGAGAAAAAAGAAGACGAGACCGACAACACGGAAGAAGCGCCCAAGGCGTAATCAACCGTTCGTTTTCCCCGGCGCTCCGGCGCCGGGTTTTGTCTGCCCCTATCCCGCACAAAAAGGAGGCCGGCCCATGCAGGGTATTATCAAAGCGATCTGCGTCAGCGAGCAAAAGGGAACGGAAAAGCACCCGGTGCCCGCGGCGCACCTGACCGCCCATCACGGAATCGACGGCGACGCGCACGCGGGGCCGTGGCACCGCCAGATCAGTCTGCTCTCGTATGAAAAAGTCGAAGAATTCAACCGACGCGGCGCGCAGGTCACCGACGGTGCGTTCGGCGAAAACCTGCTGGTATCGGGCATCGATTTCCGCACCCTGCCCGTCGGCACGATCCTGGAAACCGCCCGCACCAAACTCCGTATCACGCAGATCGGGAAAGAGTGCCATTCGCACTGCGCCGTTTATCAGCGCGTGGGAACGTGCATCATGCCCCGTGAAGGCGTCTTTGCAGAGGTGCTTGTCGGCGGCGATCTGAAGCCCGGCGAGATCATGACGGTAACGCCGGTATCCGAGGACAAGGAGTGAAGACAATGCGAAAACTCCCCGTCACCGAACTGCAGAGCGGCGTGTATCTGCTGGATGAGTTCAGCGGCACCAACTGCTACCTCGTCGTCGGCAGCGAAAAGGCGCTGCTGATCGACTGCGGTACGGGCGTCGGCGACCTGACGGGCACCATCCGCGACATCACGCCCCTGCCCGTCGAGGTCATCATCACGCACGGGCACTGCGACCACTTCGGCGGCGCTTTTGATTTTCCGCAGGCGTACATCCACAAAGACGACCTGCGCTTCGTCAACCGGATCCAGTTCACGCAGTTTGCCCGCCGGGTCTTCACCCGCGGCAATTCCGGCCTGCGGGAGAACGGCTTCACGGTGAAGGATCTGCGTAAGCGGCGCTATCGCACGCGCCTGGTGCCGATCGAGGACGGCTTCACGCTGTCGCTCGGCGACAAGACGATCCGCGTCAAGCACACGCCCGGCCACTCGCACGGGAGCATCGCCGTCATAGACGACGCCGACAAGGTGGTTTTCACGGGCGACAACTGCGGCGACGCGCTGTGGCTGTTTTTGCCCGGCCGCACCAGCGTGGAGGAATGGCTCCCCTCGGCCGAATGGCTGTATGAACAAAGCGAAACGTACCGCGTCTTTTGGGGACACCGCGTGCCGGAACTGACGCACGACTATATCGGGCAGGTGCTGACGTGGGGCAAAGAGATCCTTGCCTCGCGCAAAAAGAACGCGCTGTTCCCCAAAACGGAACAGCACCCGAAACGACCCGACGGCATCGTCTATAAAACCAACACGATTTTCAAAAGGAGCAAGCACCGATGAACGACAACGAAAAAACGCCGATCGAAGAAAAGGTCAAGATTTCAAGCAAGCTGTGGCTTTGCTCGGCGGACTGTTTGTGCGCGACGCTGAACGGTCTTTTGACCGGCGGCGGCATGACCTATTTTTACACGGAATTTCTCGGCCTGAATTCCAAACTGGCCGGTACGGTGTGGATCATTTTTGCGATCTGGAACGCGTTTAACGACCCGCTGTTCGGCTACCTTTCCGACCGCACCAAATCCAAACTCGGGCGCCGCATCCCCTATATTCGCTACGGCTCGGCGATCTACGCGCTGATCTTTATCGTCACGTGGGTCAAGTGGCCGCTCGGCACGTCGCAGGGCGCGCTGTTCTTTCAGATGCTGGCGACGCTGTTCCTGTTCGATACGCTGTACACCGCCATTGCCACCTCGCTGTACGTGATGCCCTACACGATGGCGGTCTCCAACAAAGCGCGAAGCAACATCTTTTTGTGGAAGATCTTTTTCTCGCTGATCTCGCTCGGCGTGCCGCTGGTGCTGTTCCCCCTCATCAAACCGCAGTCCGGCGAAGACGCGACGCGCTTTCAACTGATCATGACCGCGATCGGCGCGGCGGCGTTCCTGATCATCTTCATTTCCACCTTCTTCTACAAAGAAAAGGTCGAGACCGAAAAGGAAGAGACGGAAAACATCTTCAAAGCGACGATCGCCTGCTTCAAAAACCGCTCGTTCGTGGTCTTTGAGGTACTTTCGTTCTCGGTCATTTTCATTCAGACGATTTTGATGCAGGGCGTGATTTATTACTTTGACGAATTCACCATGCCCATGCCCGTCGCTTACGGCAGTTTGATTTTGGGCGGCGTGACCGGCGTGCTGCTGTGGGCCAAAAAAGCGGGCCCCTGGGGCATTAAAAAGTGCCTGTTCATCATGTGCGTTTCGTTCGCGATCGGGGCGGGCTGTATGTCCGTTTTCGGGCGCAACAACGTTGTGGCCGCCGTCGGCTTTTTCACCGCGGGCATCTGCTTCGCGGGCGGTATGTACCTGGTGCCGCTGATGAACGGCGACGTGATCGACTATGACGAGAGCGTGACGGGCGTGCGCCGCGAAGGGATGTACGCCGGCGTTAACTCGCTGATCACCAAACCCGCCATCAGTTTTGCAAACGCCGTGTTTCTGCCGATCGCCGAGGCGTTCGGCTATGACGAAAGTCTGGCGAAGGGCGCCCAGTCGGTGATGGCCGAGCACGGCATCCTCGTCGCGTGGATGGCGATCCCGGCACTGCTGCTGATCATATGCGCCGTCAGTTTGAAGTTCTATCCCCTTTCCGGTCAGAAATGGGAGCAGACAAAGCGCGAACTCGAACGCCGCCATCACAAAGAGGGCGACTGAGCCGCGCTGAAACATAAGAAAAACACCGCCTGTTTGGGGCGTGCAGGTTAGGGATTTCATAGATTTTGAAATGATCTTTTCCGCTGTAACTGCTTCAAACCGCGGGCTAAGGCGTCGGCCTTGGCCCGCGGTTTTCATTGTTACAACAAAAAATCTCTATTTCAAAATTGCTTCGCACCTCAAAAAGATGGATTTCGGCGGAAG
>CADBON010000090.1 GCA_902796315.1 Oscillospiraceae bacterium
CGAACGGGGCGGTTTGCCCGCCTCGTTGCCGCACCAGCGCACTTCGCCCGTGTCGTGAAAAATGGCGGCGTTCGGCTGAAGCTCGTGCACGAGGTCGGCGTAACCTTTGAAATCATAGACCTGCTTTCTGCCGTTCGGCCCTTCGCCGCAGGCGCCGTCGAACCAGACGTAAAAGATCTCGCCGTAGCGGGTCAGCAGTTCGGTCAACTGGCGCTTGTAAAAATCGTTATAGGCCTCGCTGCCGTAGAGCGGGCAGTTCCTGTCCCACGGCGAGAGATAAAAGCCGAACTTAAGCCCGTGTTTTTTGCAGGCGGCCGCCGCTTCGGCAACGACGTCGCCCCTGCCCCCGCGCCACGGACTGCTTTTGACGGAGTGGTCGGTCGTGTCGGTCTGCCACAGGCAAAACCCGTCGTGATGTTTGGCGGTCAGCACCAGCCCGGTCATACCCGCGCTCACGGCGGCGCGCGCCCACTGCTCGCAATCCAGCTTTACGGGATCAAACAGCGCGGGATCCTCGGACCCGTCTCCCCACTCGCGGCCCGTAAAGGTATTGACGCCGAAGTGCACAAAGCAGTAAAACGGCGTTTCGCGCAGCATCGCCAACTGGTTCTTGCTCGGTTTGACGTGCGCCGCGGCGCGTAAAAACTCGCGTATTTCCATACAGGCACCTCCGTACCCAGTATAGCAAAGCGGCCGCTTTCCCGCAAGGGCTTTTCGGAAAACGGTTGAATTTCGTTTTGCAGTATGCTACAATAAAAAGGTCAGTAACGTTTGGAAAAGAGGTAGTTCTATGAACAACATTCCCCAAGTCAAACTCGGCCTGATCGCCGTTTCGCGCGACTGCTTCCCGATGACGCTGTCGGAGGGCCGCCGCAAAGCCATCGCCGACTGCTACCGGCAGAAGGCGGACGATCTGTATGAATGCCCCGTCTGCGTCGAAAACGAAACCGATATGCAAAAAGCGCTGGCGGACGTCAATGCCGCCGGCTGCAACGCGCTGTGCGTATTTTTGGGCAACTTCGGCCCCGAGACGAGCGAGACCCTGCTTGCCAAGTATTTTGACGGCCCGGTCATGTACTGCGCCGCCGCCGAAGAGAGCGAAAACGACCTGCTGGACGGTCGCGGTGACGCATACTGCGGCGTGCTGAATCTCAGCTACAACCTGGGTCTGCGCGAGATCCGCGCGTACCTGCCCCCCTACCCCGTGGGCAGCGCACAAGAGTGCGCGGATATGATGCTGGAATTCGTCCCGATCGCCCGCGCCGTCATCGGCCTTAAGAACCTGAAAATCATCTCGTTCGGCCCGCGTCCGCAGGATTTTTTGGCCTGCAACGCGCCGATCAAGCGCCTGTACGACCTGGGCGTTGAGATCGAAGAGAACAGCGAACTGGACCTGTTCGCCGCCTTTAACGAGCACGCGGGCGACGCACGCATCGCAGAGGTCGTTGCCGATATGGAAAAGGAACTGGGCGCCGGCAACAAAAAGCCCGAAATTCTGCCGAAACTGGCGCAGTATGAACTGACGCTGCTCGACTGGGCCCAAGCGCACAAGGGGTCGCGCCAATACGTGGCCATCGCCGGCAAATGCTGGCCCGCCTTCCAGACGCAGTTCCAATTCGTGCCCTGCTACGTCAACAGCCGTCTTGCCGCGCGCGGGATCCCCGTATCGTGTGAAGTGGATATTTACGGCGTGCTGAGCGAGTACATCGGCGCGTGCATCTCGAACGACGCGGTGACCTTATTGGATATCAACAACAGCGTGCCGCGCGATATGTATGACAAAGAGATCGCCGGCAAAACGCCCTATGCGTTTACCGACACGTTTATGGGCTTCCACTGCGGCAACACGCCGTCGTGCAAACTTGCCGCGTGCGAGATGAAGTTCCAGAAAATCATGGCCCGCACCCTGCCGAAGGAATTCACCAACGGCACGCTTGAAGGGGATATCGCCCCCGGTGAGATCACTTTCTTCCGCCTGCAGTCCACGGCGGACTCGAAACTGCGCGCCTACGTAGCCGAAGGCGAGGTCCTGCCCGTCGCCACCCGTTCGTTCGGCGGCATCGGCGTGTTTGCCATTCCGGAAATGGGCCGCTTCTATCGTCATGTGCTGATCGAAAAGAACTTCCCGCACCACGGCGCGGTGGCGTTCGGTCACTACGGCCGCGCGATGTTCGAGCTGTTCAAACTGCTGGGCGTCGCCGATATCGGCACCAATCAGCCCAAGTCCGTGCCCTACCCGACGGAAAATCCGTTTGCATAATCAAATAAAAAACAGAGGCCTCGACGCGAAGTCGAGACCTCTTTTTTATTGCGTTCAGTTCCCGAGGTTATCGAGAATGAAGTGGTCGATTTTGCTCCAGTAGGTGGAGGGATCGGTAGAAAGGGCGTCCGCGTGACCCGCGCCGACAACGTAATAGATCTCGCGCCGGGCGTTGCAGGCGTCGTACAACTGCTGACAGTATTCCGAGGGGACAAAATCGTCGGCGGCGCCGTGGATGAAGAGCGTAGGCGTTTCACTCTTGGCGACCTGTTTGACGGCACTTGCCTCTTTGAGCGACCAGCCCTTATGCAAGCGGGCGTAGGCGGAACAGGCATTCAGCAGGATGCCCGGCGGGAAGGACGATTCGCTTTCGATCACGTGGCGAAACTCGTCATACACCGAGGTATAGCCGCAATCCTCGATGGCGGCGCGGACGTTGTCGGGCAGTTTTTCGCCCGTGACCATGGCGACCTCGGCCCCGCCCATCGACACGCCGTGCAGAATGATGCGGGCTTCGGGATCCTCGGTGACGATGGCGTTGATCCAGGCGACGACGTCGAGCCGGTCGAGCCAGCCCATCGAGATATCGTCACACTCGGTCTTGCCGTGGCCGCGCGCGTCCGGCAGCAGCAGATGGTAGCCCATATTGTAATAATGACGGGCGTACACGCCCATTTTTGTGGCGTCGCCGGTAAAGAAATGGCAGATCACGGCATAGGTATGAGAGACGTACTTGTTTTTGACCTCGAGCGCGTGCAGGCGGACGCCGTCGTCGGCGGTCAGCCATTGATCCTGCCCGGCGGCCATCAGCCACTTGTCATCTTCATCCGGCTCACGCGCGGCGGTCTGCCCGCCGCCGTAACCTTGCAGGTACTGCTGTACCGCCCCGCGCACGAGCACGCCCTCATACAGCTTTTTGCCGACGACCGACACACCGCTGTATACGACGATCAAAATCGCCGCCAGCAGCAGCGCGACGATCACGATTGCTTTTTTGCGCCCCGGGGTGCGCGTTGCGTCGTTGTCACTCATAGCGTTACTCCTTACAGGTTTTCTACCGGAATTGTACCATTGACGGGCAGAAAAATCAATTCTTTCGGGTGAATTATATTGACAGCACCCCGTTTTTTTACTATTATTAAGTGAATTCGTTTTTTTGAACAAGGAAATGGTATGGATTTTTTGGTTGTGTTTTTACTGGCCGTCAGTCTGTCGATGGACGCCTTCGCCGTTGCGCTGTGCAAAGGTCTGGCGCTGCACAAGCCGGGCCTGAAAAGCTGCTTCATCGTCGGTGCGTGGTTCGGCGGTTTTCAAGCGCTGATGCCGGTCATCGGCTACCTCGTCGGCTACGGCTTTGCCGAAAAAATCGAATCGATCGACCACTGGATCGCCTTCGCGCTGCTGGTGCTGATCGGTCTGCATATGATCAAAGAGGCCTTTCAGAGCAAAGAGGAAAAGGAAACCGATTCGCTCGGTTTTAAGATCATGCTGCTGATGGCCGTCGCCACGAGCATCGACGCGCTGGCCGTCGGCGTATCGTTCGCGTTCGAACCGTTTGAACCGCGCTGGCTCGTCTATGTCGCCTGCGGCGTGATCGGCGTCACGACCTTTGCGCTGTCGGCCGTCGGCGTGCGGATCGGTCACGCGTTCGGCACGCGCTACAAGAAGGGCGCCGAGATCACGGGCGGCGTGATATTGACCCTGCTGGGCGTAAAGATCTTGCTGGAAGGACTTGGAATTTTATCATAACGGAGGGTGCACGATGTTTGAGGATCTGTTGAAAGTCAAAACCTGGAACGCCGAAACGAACGGCCGTTTTTTGGACGCGCTGAACGACTATTTTGACGAAGACAAGTGCAAATACGTCGCGGAGATTGCCGGTGAACTCATGGAACGCGGCGACCGCGCCAACCGCGTCAGCGCCGAAACGCTGCTGACTTACGCCGCGGCGCACTACACCCGCGACGGTGAAGAGGCGCAGGCCCCCGTCTTTTTTATGCTGGGCAAGTTCCACGAACAAAACGCCGATTACGCCACGGCGAGCGAGTGGTACCGAAAAAGCGCCGCCACGGGCGCCCTCGGCGGCACGGCGCAGGCCGCCCTGCGCGCCGCGCTGTTGGGCAGCGGCCTGACCTATACCGACGACCTGCGCGACAAACTGCTGGCAAGCGGCGGCGCGATCGATCTCGGTCTGAGGGAAGATCGCATTTATGAATACATCGGCTGGTACCTCGTGTATGAGCACGACGGCGACGACGAACTGCGCCGCAAATACGCCGAACGCATCATCGGCCTGGTGCGCACGAGCGAGTACGTGCCCGATCTGCTCTTTCAGAAAGACGACGTCCGCGATCAGTTTGCGGCGCCGGAGTGCGTGAAGGAATTTGCCGAGCGCCTCGCCGCCGAGCACAAAGCGGAACTTGCCGCGCAGGAAAACGAACCGAAGGCGTAAACAAAGAGAATACAAAAGCCGTTCCCGTGGGGTTCCCCGGGAGCGGCTTTTTGGCGCCTGAATGCAGAAATTGACCCCCCTATTGGGAGGCCAACTTCTTTTTGGAAAGAGAAATGAAAGTTAGCATTTATGTCCGAAATGCAATTGTATAGTAACAGCGCAGTATTGCAAGTAGGTCATAGAAATATGAATAAATTGTAAACAATTATCCGTCACTTGACCATCAATTTGCTGATTAAGCGGCTGAATTCGGCGGGATCCTGCACGGGCGCGCCGCTGATCAGGCAGCCCTGATCGTACAGAAGTTTGGCGTACTCGGCGAGAGTATCTTTGTCGTTTTCAAAGAGATCGGCAAGTTTTGCGGCGATGGGGTGTTCTTCGTTGATCTCAAGCACGGTCTCGGCCTTGACTTTGTTGCCGTTGGGCATGGCGTTCAGCACGCGCTGCATATCGAGCGAGATGCCGCCCTCGGTGGTCAGGCAGACCGCCGCGTTTTTGAGACGGTTGGTGAAGCGCACCTCGGTGACGCTGTCGCCGAGCGTTTCTTTGAGGAAGGCGAGCAGGTCTTTGCTGTTCTCGTTCTTTTCTTTCAGGGCGTTCTTTTCCTCTTCGGTGGAAAGGTCCAACTGCTCGTCACAGACGTTCTGGAAGTGCTTGCCGTTATACTCGTGCAGCATCTTGAGCGCGAACTCATCGACGTACTCGGTGCAGTACAGCACTTCGTAGCCCTTTTCTTTCACGGCCTCGAGCTGGGGCAGGGTGTCGATCTTGTCGGCGGTCTCGCCGCAGGCGTAGTAGATGGTATCCTGCCCGTCTTTCATACGGCCGACGTACTCGCTGAGGGTAACGTACTGTTTCTCGTTCGAAGAGAGGAAGAGCAGCAGATCCTGCAATTCTTCTTTGTGCATGCCGTAATCGTTATAGACGCCGAACTTGAGCTGGATGCCGAAGTTCTTGAAGAACGCCTCATACGCCTCGCGCTCGTTGGCCAGCATTTTCTGCAGTTCGCTCTTGATCTTCTTTTCGATCGTCTTGGCGATGAGTTTGAGTTGGGCGTCCTGCTGCAGGGTTTCGCGCGAGATGTTGAGCGAGAGGTCTTCGCTGTCGACAAGGCCCTTGACGAAACTGAAATAGTCGGGCAGCAGGTCGGCGCACTTGTCCATAATCAGCACGCCGCGGGAGTAGAGCTGCAGGCCCTTTTCATACTCTTTGGTATAGTAATCGAACGGCGGGTGCTTGGGGATAAACAGCAACGCGGTATAGGTCGCGGACCCCTCGGTCTTGGACGTGATGATGCGCGCCGGGGGTTCGTAATCCATAAACTTCTCGGTATAGAAGTTGTTGTACTCTTCATCCTTGACGTTTTTGCGCTGGCGCTTCCACAGCGGCACCATACTGTTGAGGGTACGGTCCTCGGTGACGGTCTCGTACTCGTTCTCGGTCCCCTCTTTGAGCCGCTGTGTTTCGACCAGCATCATGATCGGGTGACGGATGTAGTCGGAATACTTTTTGACGAGCGATTCGAGGGTGTAGGTCTCAAGGTAGCGGCTATAAGATTCGTCATCGGTATCCTCTTTGAGATGCAGGGTCACGGTGGTGCCGAAAGTGTCGCTGTCGCACTCCTCGATGGTGTAACCGTCGGCGCCGTCGCTTTCCCAACGGTTGGCTTTTTCGGCGCCGAAGGCGCGGCTGACGACGGTCACGCGGTCCGCGACCATAAAGGCGGAGTAAAAGCCCACGCCGAACTGGCCGATGATATCCACGCCCTTGGTCTTTTCGGTCTCGTTCTTAAAGATCTGCGAGCCGCTTTTGGCGATGGTGCCGAGATCCTGTTCAAGTTCTTCGGCGGTCATGCCGCAGCCGTTGTCGCTGACGGTGAGCGTGCGGGCGTCCTTGTCGGGATGAAGGCGGATGATGAACTCATCCTTTTTAAGCCCGACGGACGGGTCGGTCAGCGAGCGGAAATAGAGCTTATCAAGCGCGTCGCTGGCGTTGGAGATAAGCTCGCGCAGGAAAATCTCTTTGTGGGTGTAGATGGAGTTGATCATCAGATCCATCAGTTTTTTGGATTCGGCCTTGAACTGTTTTTTGCGCATGGGTACGCACTCCTTTATGTTTTTCTTATTGTATTCTTATCGAATGACGAGTTGGGAACCGTCATAATCCACGGTAACGGTCGTGCCCTCTTCGAGGTCGCCGGCAATGATCGCTTTGGCGAGCAGGGTTTCGAGCCGCGACTGCATAAACCGCTTGAGCGGCCGCGCGCCGAGCACGGGGTCAAAGCCCTCGCGGACGATATAGTCCTTGGCGCTGTCGGTCAGTTTGACGGACAGCTGTTTTTGTGCAAGGCGCTTGCCGAGGTCGGCCAGCAGCAGATCGGCGATGGCGCCGACGTTCTCTTTCGTGAGGGGCTTGAAGAAGATGATCTCATCAAGCCGGTTGAGGAACTCGGGGCGGAACGAGCGTTTAAGCAGCGCTTCGACCGAAGCGCGGGCTTCGTCGCTGATGTCGCCGTCGGGGGTGATGCCGTCCAGGATTCGGTCAGAGCCGAGGTTGGACGTCAAGATCAGAATGGTATTCTTAAAATCGACCGTACGGCCCTGGCTGTCGGTGATGCGGCCATCGTCAAGCACCTGCAAAAGGACGTTGAAAACGTCGGGATGCGCCTTTTCGACCTCGTCAAACAACACGACGGAGTAAGGACGGCGGCGCACGGCCTCGGTCAGTTGGCCGCCCTCGTCATAGCCGACGTATCCGGGCGGCGCGCCGATAAGGCGCGACACGCTGAATTTTTCCATATACTCGCTCATATCGATGCGGACCATGGCCTTTTCGTCGTCAAACAGCGCTTCGGCGAGCGATTTGGCCAGTTCGGTCTTGCCGACGCCCGTCGGGCCGAGGAAGAGGAACGAGCCGATGGGCCGTTTCGGATCCTGGATGCCGGCGCGCGAGCGCAGGATGGCCTCACTGACCTTGGTAACGCCCTCGTCCTGCCCGATGACGCGGCGGTGCAGAATGGCGTC
>CADBON010000091.1 GCA_902796315.1 Oscillospiraceae bacterium
AGCTAAGCGGTACTAATAGGTCGAGGGCTTGACCAATTCGTTTGTTTCTTCCGCTTTCGCTTTGTTCAGTTTTCAGGGTGCATACCCAACACAAAACATAAACGCCGGAGCTTTCGCTTCGGCGTTGTTTTTTGTCTGAACGTTCAGTTGTGCAAAACGTAGTCGAGTACCGACAGCACGCCAATGTGCAGAGGATAGTAGATGTAAAACAGATATTTGAGCCGCCACTTTCCGCGCTTGCCGTTGTAGAGGATCAACAGCGGCACGGCGCACAGGGCAAACCAACTCATCGTATAGCCGTCGTGCAGGGCGATCAGGCAGAGCAGCAGGGCGACGGCCGCGATCTTTTGCGGTTTTTTCGGCAGCAGGGCCACGGCGACCGGGATCAGCATCCCCCAAAACCCGTAGTCCACTTCAAACTCTTGTTTTGTGAGGAAGCGCGGCAGCACTTCGCACACCGCCAACAGCGCGACAGAAACGGTGATGAGCGCCGCGGCGTTGCCTGCACTCCGCTTGCGGCGCAGGCGGTCCGCGAAGTACCAGATCACGATGGAGCCGGAAAAGGTCAGCAGCACGTTCAGGTACCACGACCCCTCAAACGCGACCTCAAAGACCTGACAGAACACCCCCAGCGCGAAGATCCGCACAAAGTAGCGCCGCAGGTCGTGTGTGTGAAGACAGCCCTCGCCGATCATATAGGCAAAAATCGGGAACGCGAGCCGTCCTATGTAGCGCAGTACCTCAATTTCGGGGAACAGAAAATACCCGACGTGGTCCACCGTCATCGAGACAAGGGCGATCAGTTTCAGCGCCGTTCCGTCAAGGGCGAGCGCCGGCGCGCGTTTGGCGTCAGGCATAGCGTTCCTCCAGCCGTTCGATGGCGGCCGCCACCGCGCCTTCGTCGCGCGGGGCAACGACCTGCGTGGCCGCGGCAAGCGCTTCGGGAGCGCCGTCCGACGGCACGAAAAACGCCGCCGCACCGCGTTTCATATCCAAATCGTTATAGCCGTCGCCGATTCCGTACACGTTCTGCGGTTTGCAGCCCAGCAGACGCGCGAGTTTTGCAAGCCCCGCACCTTTGTCGACGCCCTTTTTGAGGATCTCCACCCAATCGCCGCTTGTCGGCAGGTAGCGTACCTCGGGGTGCTTGTCCAACAGCGCCTGCACGCCGGCCGAAAAGCCGCCCTGCGCCGCGATCATCACTTTTTGAAAGGGCGGCGCCGTTTCCGACAACCGCGTGACGGGCAGCGGCACAATGTCCTGCGCGGCGAAGTGGCGGGCCGATTCGGGCGTCATTCTTAGCGTGTACGCCTCGTGTTCGGCGAGGGGATAGAGTTCAATACCCACGGTCGGAAAGTCGCGGTAAATCGCTTCCACGGTCGCAAAACACTCATCGTCCAATCCGTCGCAGAACAGGTGCCGGTGCGCCGCGTAATCATAGGCGGCCGCGCCGTTTGCCTGCAGCACCGGAGCGTTGATGAGGGAAGGGTCGTAAAAGTGACAGCCCTGAAAGGTGCGCCCCGTGCAGACGGTAAAAAGGCCGCCTTCGCGGATGAATTCGCGTATTTTCTCCACGTTGCGCGGGGGGATAGTGCCGTCGTTTCCGGTCAACGTACCGTCATAATCGCTCGCCAGCAGCACGCCGTCAAACCGCATAAGACCGCTCCTTTCCGTTTTTCTGCGTTTCAGTATAGCATAAACCGCTGCTTTCGACAACAGTTTTCACAAATTTTGAGCCATTCTTTTAGGCAATTTCTCAAAAAACCGCACGGAAAAATCTTGAACACGCCTCTGTTCCGTGTTATAGTAATATTTGTATTTTTATAAAACTACGAAAGGACGGAACGCTATGCTGATTTTGAAAGACGGCTATCGATCGACCCTAACCCTCCGCGACACCGAACGCGCCATCAAACTGACGCGGCAGATGTTTCAGGATTCTCTCTGCGCGGCGCTGAATTTGGAGCGGATCTCCGCGCCCCTGCTGGTGACGCGCGCCAGCGGATTGAACGACGACCTTAACGGCGTCGAGCGTCCCGTCGCTTTTGATATGAAAGAGATGCCCGAGGAGGGGGAGGCGGTCATCGTCCACTCCCTCGCCAAGTGGAAGCGCCTGGCGCTGTATCGCTACGGCTTTCAGCCCGGCGAGGGCCTGTATACCGACATGAACGCCATCCGCCGCGACGAGGATCCCGACAATCTGCATTCCGTCTACGTCGACCAGTGGGACTGGGAAAAGGTCATCCGTCCCGAGGATCGCACCGAAGCGTATCTTCGCGATACCGTTTGCCGCATCGTCGGCGCCCTTTGCGACACGCTTGATTCGCTCAAACGCACCTACCCGGCGCTCAAGACCGAACTTTGCCGCAAGGTGACCTTTGTCACCACCGACGAACTGGAAGAGCGCTATCCCGACCTTACGCCCAAAGAGCGCGAAAAGGCCGTCACCGCCGAATATCGCACCGTGTTTTTAATGAAGATTGGCGATACACTCAAAAACGGCAAGCCGCACGACGGCCGCGCCCCCGACTATGACGACTGGCAGTTGAACGGCGATATCCTGTTCTATAACGACGTGCTTGACGACGCCTTTGAGGTTTCCTCGATGGGCATCCGCGTCAACGCCGAATCGCTCGATTACCAGCTGCACGCCTCCGGCCACGACGAGCGCCGCGCGTATGAGTATCATAAAAAGATTTTGGACGGTACGCTTCCGCTGACCATCGGCGGCGGCATCGGCCAATCCCGCGTGTGTATGCTGCTGCTTGGCAAACTGCATATCGGCGAGGTCCAGGCGTCGCTCTGGCCCGAAGAAATGCAGCGCGCCTGCGCGGCACACGGTATCGAACTGCTGTAACCCCGAATGATTGTTGAAGGTGAAATTGTGGAAAAACGAGAAGACATTCGAAACGTAGCGATCATTGCGCACGTCGACCACGGCAAAACCACGCTGGTCGACCAACTGCTGCGTCAAAGCGGCACGTTCCGCACCAATGAGCAGGTGCAGGACCGCGTGATGGACTCCAACGACCTGGAGCGCGAGCGCGGCATCACCATCCTGTCCAAGAACACCGGCATCCACTACAAGGGCGTCAAGATCAACATCGTCGACACGCCCGGCCACGCCGATTTCGGCGGCGAGGTGGAGCGTATCATGCTCATGGTCGACGGCGTTCTGCTGCTGGTAGACGCGTTTGAGGGCTGTATGCCCCAGACCCGCTTCGTGCTGAAAAAGGCGCTGGCGGCGGGCAAAAAGGCCATCGTCGTCATCAACAAGGTCGACCGTCCGGGCGCACGCCCGCTCGAGGTCATTGACGAGGTGCTCGACCTGTTTATCGAGTTGGGCGCCAACGACGACCAGATCGAGTTCCCCGTCGTTTTCGCCTCTGCGCGCGACGGCTATTCCTCGCTCGATCCCGAGGTCCGCGAGGGCAATATGGAGCCGCTTCTCGATTCCATTCTTGCCAATATCGAACCCCCGCAGGGCGAGATCGACGCGCCGCTGCAACTGCTGTTTTCGAGCTTGGATTACGACGATTATATCGGCCGCATCGGCGTCGGAAAAATCAGCCGCGGCCGCGTGAAAGAGGGCGAGTCCGTCACGCTTTGCAAGCAGGACGGCAGCACCCAGAACGTCAAGGTCGTCAAACTCTATCACTTCGAGGGCCTCAAACGCGTGGAGTGCGACAGCGCCTATATGGGCGACATCGTCGCGGTTTCGGGCATTGCCGACCTCAATATCGGCGAGACGGCCTGCACGCTTGACGCGCCCGACCCGCTTCCCTTTGTCAAGATCGACGAGCCGACCATCACCATGAATTTCATGGTCAACGACAGTCCCTTCGCCGGGCAGGACGGCAAGTTCGTCACCTCGCGCAACATTCGCGCGCGTCTTTATAAAGAGGTCGAGACCAACGTCAGTATGCGCGTTGAGGATACCGAGACCACCGACGCTTTCAAGGTCAGCGGCCGCGGCGAGCTGCACCTTTCCATCTTGATCGAGACCATGCGCCGCGAGGGCTATGAGTTCCAGGTTTCGCGCCCGCGCGTCATCTACAAAAAGGACGCCGACGGCAAGCTGCTTGAGCCGATGGAACTGCTGATCGTCGAGGTGCCCGAGAATTACGTCGGCGCCGTGATGGAAAAGATCGGCTCCCGCAAGGGCGAGCTCGAGAATATGGACGTCCGCGAGGGCGGCTCTACCCATATCGAGTTCAAGATCCCCGCCCGCGGGCTGATCGGCTACCGTTCCGAATTTTTGACCGACACCAACGGCAACGGCATTATGAACAACCTCTACGCCGGCTACGAGCCGTATAAGGGCGATATCTCGATCCGCGAGCGCGGCTCCATCGTCGTGCACGAAACGGGCGAGAGCACCGGCTACGGCCTGTTCAATACGCAGGATCGCGGGCGTCTGTTCATCGGCCCCGGCGTGCCCGTGTACGAGGGCATGATCGTCGGCGAGTGCGCCAAAAACGAGGACGTCGTCTGCAACGTTTGCAAAAAGAAGCAGATGACCAACACCCGCGCCGCCGGCAGCGACGAGGCGCTGCGCCTTGTCCCGCCCACCACGCTGTCGCTCGAGCAGTGCATGGAGTTCATTGCCGATGACGAGCTGGTCGAGGTCACGCCCCACAGCATCCGTATGCGCAAAAAGATCCTCTCCAAAGAGAAGCGCATGAAAGCCCAGTTCGGTCATAAAAAGATTGAGGATTGACCTCAGCGTTTTTACAACCCCTCCCAACCGGGAGGGGTTTTTCACACGGTTCGGATTTCCAACAGAACACTTGCACAAATCAGGTGTCTATTTTTCGTTATTTATCATATTGTGCAAAGCCGTATTTATCGGTATAATACAATTGTGGTTTTATGCACGCAAGGGCTTTCTTGACCGAAAGGAGAGTAACAATGAATACCACTCACGCAAAAAAAGCGCTCGCCTTGTTGCTGACGCTGATCATGGTGATCGGCTTTGTGCCGATGACGGCGTTCGCCGATGAGACCGTCACGGTCACAACGTATAACGACCTCTGGCGCGCGTTTTACGCCAACGATGATTACGACATTACGCTGGGTTGCGACATTACCTATACCATTCCCGACGGCGGCAACACGCCCCTGCAGCCGTATCAGTTTCTGCTGAACGTCAACGGCTCAAAGCGAAAAACGCTTGACCTGAACGGTCATACGCTTCAGGTGTGGAACGACCGCCCGTCCTGGACGACGCAAAGCGGTCTGTTCAATATTGACGATACGGCGAGTCTGACCGTGATGAACGGTACGATCAAGCTTTATAACAGCATCCCCGGCGATCGCGAGGATACGGGCGTGTTCAATGCCCGCGGCGGCACGCTCACGCTGACGAACGTTGACGTGCTGAACGGCCGTAACGGCACCACCGTCAACGCACAGGGCAACGCGACCGTTACCATCGAGGGCGGAACGATAACCGCTTTCAACGGCTTTGCCTTGACGGCGACCGGCAAGTCTTGGGTTATCCTGGATAAGAACGTCGTGCTGACGACCACGACGGGCAGCGGCTTGGTTACGCAGGCCGCCGACTACGGCTACGGCTCGCTCCATTCGTCGACGCCGAGCTTGAACGTCATTTCCGCCGTGTTTGAGGCGGGCGTCGAAGTGGCGCAAAGCACGATCGGTCAGTTCGCGGCGCAAGCAAATCGCATGGTGTTTTTGAACGGCGTCCGCTACAATTCTGCCTTTCCCACCACGAAAAGCGGCGACTATTATTGGGATACCGCCGCCACCGGCGGTTGTGCGCTCGTTGTGAACGACGCCAGCTATACGTTTGTCAAGAATCTGAGCGTGGTCTCTACGAGCGCCACGCAGACCGTCACCGTCACCAACGGAACGGCCTCCCCCAAGACGGCCGCCTATGGCGCGACCGTTACCGTCACCGCGGACAATATCGCGGGCAAAGTGTTCCGCGAATGGTTCGTTGAAAGCGGTGACGTCGGCCTGAAAGATCGTTACTCCCCGACGACCACCTTTACAATGGGCGCAAAGGCGGTGACGCTGAAGGCCGCGTACAACAATCCTCCGCTCACCTCTGCTAAATTCACGGTCACGGCACCCGTTCACGGAGCGAAGCTGATCGCCGCCAAAACGACCACCGAGCATATCACCGTAAAAAACACGTGGTGTGTTGAAATCTATCCCGACAACTCATTCAGCCTCGACCTTCCCGCCGATCACACCTTTGAGGGCGGCCACCGCTACCGTATCGGGTTGGAATTCGGGTTGGAAGACGGCTATTCCCTTTCCGACGACTTTACCGCGAGATTTGCGGACCCGACCACCGGCGCCGAAACAAACGCCGTGCAGGGCGCGACCTCTTGCATCTGGACGGTTGATTACGTCGCTGCGACTCCCCACGTTCATCAATTCGATTCCAATACCGGCGTGTGCTCCGGGTGCGGACTCTGGGCGGGCACGCTGTCCGAGGTGTCGCTTCAGAAGATCGCCAACGTTACCGGCGGCGTCAGCGTTGCCTGGGCGCCGATGCCCGGCGCGACGATGTACCGTGTGTATCGCAGAGCGACCGGAACGGCGAAATGGACGCTAATCGCCGACGTCGCCCAAGAAACGACCTATATCGACACGGTGGCGTCCGGCGAGGCCTATGATTACACGGTAAAGGCCTTTAACGGCACCCAGTATTCGAAATACAGCGCCAAGGGGCTCAGCATTGTGCGCCTTGCAAACCCCGCCGTCAAGGTCGCCAACGTCACAGCCGGCGCAAACGTCACCTGGGGCAAGATTGCCGGAGCAAAAGGGTATTATGTATACCGCAAGACCGGCTCGGGCTCCTATTCCAAGATTGCCACGACCACCGCGCTTTCCTACGTCGACAAGACCGCCAAATCCGGCACGACATACACCTACGCTGTAAGAGCATATAACGGCAGTACGTTGAGCTGGTTCGCGGGCGTCAAGTTCATCCGCCTTGCCAACACCACCCTGAAACTTGCCAATCAGACGGCGGGCGTAAAGCTTTCGTGGACGAAGGTCGCAGGCGCGAAAGGGTATTACGTCTACCGCAAGACCGGCACCGGCAAATATTCCCAAATCGGGACGACGACTGCTCTTTCGTACTTGGATAAAACGGCCAAATCGGGCACGACATACACCTACGCCGTGCGGGCGTATAACGGCAAAACGTTGAGTTGGTTCACGGGCGTCAAGCTCATCCGCCTTGCCACGCCGAACGTGAAGATTGCCAACACCAAGAGCGGCCCCAAGGCCACGTGGGGCAAGGTCGCCGGCGCCAAGGGGTACTACGTTTACAGAAAGACCGCGGGCGGCTCGTATAAGAAAATCGCCACGACGACCTCGCTTTCGTACGTCGACAAGACGGCAAAGAGCGGCACCAGGTATTACTATATCGTCAAGGCGTATAACGGAAAAAGCATAAGCTCTTACGCAATGAAAGCCATTACTTGCAAGAAATAATGTGTGCTGTGCTTTTTCACCGTCAAACAAGCAAAAACGGCAAGGGACTCGCGCCGACGGATCTGAAAACTTTCCCGACAACTTTCATGAATTCGAGAACTGGCTCTGTAAAATGCTGAATGACGGCGGGCAATAAACGTCCAAGCGCACGCCCGTCTCTTCCCGGAGTTCTTCGCGGGCACGGGCGCCTCGCCCTGTTGTGCAGCTCCTCCCGCCGGAGTCTCCCACATTCCGCCATGCGGCCATTCCGGTATTCATCATAATGATCCAACAAAAAGAAAGGCAACGGAGCAATTCCGTTGCCTTTGATTATTCTATTTGGTGTTTATATACAGTATTTAAAAATACCGATAAAATGCAGTACGCTGCCGAGAAGTATGAAAAGGTGAAAGACACTGTGCATATATCTCACCTTCGCGCCCTTTGCATAAAAGATGATTCCGAAGGTGTAGGCAAGCCCGCCCGCGATCAGCCATATTACGATCCCCGGGCCGTAAATCTTGTAAAGCGGATAAAGCATCAGCAGCGCGGCCCAGCCGATACCGAAATAGCCGGTCATGGAAACGGCCGCATATCGTTTGTGGTCAATTGCCGTAAAGGTCACGCATACCGCCGTGCCCGCAACAAGCAACGCGAGAATGACGAAAAACAGCGTAAGCGAATACGTTCTTATACCCGTAAAAAGAATGGGGATATACGTTCCGAAAATCAGGGCGAATATCGTGCAGTGGTCCAGCACCTGCATCACCTTTTTGGGCCTTTCGGGGATCAGCCCGTGGTACACGCTTGAAATCGTGTAAAGAAAAATCATCGACAGCCCGTAAATGATTCCGCCGCCGAGCCCCCACGGGTTATGGTGAAGGATCGCGAACCACGTGCACAGTACGAGCACGACCACGCCGAAGGCGCCGCCGACAATGTGCGAGGTCATATTGAATATTTCTTCGCCCCTTGTATAGCCGGGCAGTTTTCTGTCCGCCAGTTTTGTTCTTGCCATTGTGAAGCCCTCCGTTCTTTTGGTCTGCAAGCCGCATTATAGGGGGTGACCGGCGAAAAGAAAACCCATTATCAGGGGAATCAAGTCTATTATTGGTAGAATACACGTTGACAATCGATTCTACTTATAGTAGAATGAAACGGAAAGGGGGATGATCCTGTGGCAGAGCGACCGCAAAATGAGATCATTGCACAAAATCTTGCATTATACAGAAAACTGCACGGCCTCACGCAGTCTGAACTTGCCGAGGCGATCGGGTATTCCAATAAATCCGTATCCAAATGGGAGCGCGGCGAGGGCTTGCCCGACGTTCTTTTGCTGCTTGCGCTGTCGGATATATACGGCGTCACCGTTTCCGAGTTGATCGGTCAAACGAAAAAAAGCAAGGAAACGAAAGAAAAACTCAAGTCTTTTCAAAGCGATAAAAAGGCAAATGAACGCGCAAAGAAAAAAGCCCTTGAAAGGGCAAAGAAAAACAGAAAGAATTAGCGTTATACAACGAAACAGATCCATCAGGGTCTGACAATACAAAAAGAATACGATCGATCCAAAGATATTCGTTTCTTTTTTGGGGGAGGCCGTTCCTATGTTTCAAAAGTATCCAAACAATCCGATCTTCGGCAATCCCGATCTCGGCACGCTGTTTGACGTCTATCTGACGGCGCTGCCGGACGGCCGGCTGCGCATGGATCTTTCAACCAGAAAAGACAACTCGCTGTCCGTTTCCTTTTCCGAAAACGGCATCCGCTGGACAGACCCGATCCCCACGCTCGCGCCCGATAAAGCATCCGGCTGGGAGGATTGGGTCAACCGCAACTGTGTCTTGAAAATCGGTGACGAATACAAAATGTGGTACACCGGCCAGGCGCACGGCAACAGCTATATCGGCGTTGCCGAAAGTCGGGACGGACTTACGTTTCACCGCATTTCCGCTCGGCCGGTCCTGTGTCCGGAAGCCGACTTCGAGGGCGCATCCGTGATGAATCCCTGCGTCCTTTTTGAAAACGGCAGATATCGGATGTGGTACAGCGCCGGCGAAACCTATGAGCCAAACGTGCTTTGCTATGCGGAAAGCCCCGACGGGGTTCACTGGGAAAAATCGCCCCTGAATCCGATCCTGGAAAAGAATCCGGCAAAGGAATACGAACAGAACCGCATCGGCGGCTGTCAGGTGCTGCCGCATCCGGAATTCGGATATCTCTTTTTTTACATCGGGTACCGGGATATCCATACCGCCTGTATCTGTGCGGCATATTCCGCAGACGGCGTCACGGACT
>CADBON010000092.1 GCA_902796315.1 Oscillospiraceae bacterium
CCCAACGCCAATACTTTTTCACCGGCGGCGTCAACGGCAAGACCTTCGTTTTTACCGTGCGCCCCCTCAACGCCAAAGGCACGTATTGCGGCACCTGCAAGCGTGCGGGCTGGTCCGCCGTCTTTTATTCCGCGCCAAAAATCACGGCTGTTCGTTCTGTGTACAGTGGCCTGAAAGTGGTGTGGGACGCCGTTCCGGGCGTTACCAATTACCGAGTGCTCGTGCAACGGGACGGCCATTGGAAAACACTTGGCAACACGACTAAAACGTTTTTTATCGATAGAACCGCTCCGGCAGGAAAGACCGGGAAATATACCGTCCGCTGCCTGTCCGCGGACGGCAAGACCTATCTCAGTTCCTTCCACTCCGGCGTCAGCGGCACGTTTACTCCCGCGCCGCAGATTTCGTCGTTTGCCAGCCGTAACGGCGCTCTGCGCCTGACCTGGAACAAGGTGAGCGGCGTCGCCAAGTACCGCGTTTTTCAAAGTGTTGACGGCGCGTGGAAACGACTGGCTGACACAAACAAAGATTACTATGACTTCAAGGGCGTTTCCGCTAACGGGCTCTATACGTTTACGCTTGTGGCGCTGGATGCAAACGGCAAGTCGCTCAGCGGTTATTCGTCCAAGGGCTGGAGCGGCCGCTATCTCGCTCCGCCCGCGTTTACGAGCGTTTCGGACAATACCCTGACCTGGAAGGCGAACGCCTACGCCGCCAAATACCGCGTGTACCGCAAAACATTCGGCGGTTCGTGGAAGGCGCTCGCCACCACTACCAAGACCACGTTCACCGACACCACCGCGCCCAAGAACGAGCCCTATACCTATACCTTGCGCTATATCGATTCCGAGGGCCACCTGTGCAGTTTTTTCAAGGCCGACAACCCCTATTATTACAACGGCGCGCTTGCCAACGGCAAGTTCGGGTCCACCACGTTCGTAAATGGCCGCGTCCGTCAGCAGGGCTACGTTACCGAGGGCGGCAAGACCTATTATTACGATGCAAAAGGCAACCTGAAAAAGAACGGCATCGTCGGCGACAGCAAGAGCGGCTACCGCTACGCCGACAAAAACGGCGTTGTCGACAAGACCTATCAGGGCGCGCTCGAACAGGGCGGCGCGAAGTGGATCGTCGAAAACGGCAAGGCCTATAAAGCCGTCAACGAGCACGACGTCACGCTGTACCGCGCGTTCAAAGAGGTGGAGGCCTGCACCACCCCCTCTATGACCAAGGCGCAAAAACTCAAGGCTTCGTTCAAACACATTCAGGGGATGAACGAGCGCAACCCCCGCATTCCCCACAACCACGACAAGGGGTGGGAACTGGTCTACGCCAACGACGTGTTCGTTGACCGCTGCGGCAACTGCATGAGTTACGGCGCTGCGATGGCGTTCATGGCGCGCGCCATCGGGTATAAAGACACGTACGCCTGCAACAGCGGCGGCCACGGCTGGGCCGAGATCGAGGGCAAGGTCTACGATCCCGAGTGGTCCATCCACTACCATTCCTACAGTTACTACGGCATGACCTATGACGAGCCCTGCGACGTTCATTACGCCGCCGCCATTTCGCCGGGCTATTCCTGGATGCACGTAGCCGTGTAAATCGGAGTTGACGGAATAAACAATGGTCTTCAGTTCTCTCACGTTTCTCTGTGTTTTTTTGCCCGCGGTATTCGTGCTGTACACCGTTTTGCCGCGGATGAAAGCCAAAAACGCCGTACTGCTCGTCGCAAGCGTGTTCTTCTACGCTTACGGCGAGCCCATCTATGCGCTTTTGCTGATTTTCAGTTCGCTCGTGAATTACGCCGCCGCCATGCTGATCGGCGGCGGGAAGGGACGCAAGGCCGTTCTCGCGGCGGCCGTCGTGCTCAATCTGGGCCTTTTGGCGGTCTTCAAATACAGCGGGATGTTCGTTTCCACGCTGAATGCCGTGGCGGGCCTCTCGCTGCCCGTGCCGCAGATCGCCCTGCCCATCGGCATTTCGTTCTTCACCTTCCAGGCGCTGTCATACGTCATTGACGTCTATCGCGGCACCGTGGAACGGCAGAAGAACTATTTTTACGTTCTGCTGTATATCTCGTTTTTCCCGCAGTTGATCGCCGGCCCCATCGTCAAGTACCGCGACATCAGCGACCGGCTGGCCGACCGCCGGCAGGATCCGGCGCTCGTTGCGAACGGCATGGCGCGTTTCATCTGCGGCCTTGCAAAAAAGGTGCTGATCGCCAATACCATGGGGCAGGCCGCCGACGCGGTGTTCGCCGCCGCGCCCGCCGACCTTTCGGCGCTGACGGCGTGGGTCGGCGCCGTCGCCTATCTGTTCCAGATCTATTACGATTTCAGCGGCTATTCGGATATGGCCATCGGTTTGGGGCGGATGTTCGGCTTCGATTTCAAAGAAAACTTCCTCTATCCCTACGGCGCGAACAACGTGCAGGACTTTTGGCGCAAATGGCACGTCTCGCTGTCGACGTGGTTCAAAGAGTATCTCTATATTCCCCTCGGCGGCAACCGCAAGGGAAAGGGACGCACGGTGCTCAATCGCCTGATCGTCTTTTTGCTGACGGGTCTGTGGCACGGCGCCAACTGGACCTTTGTCGTCTGGGGCCTGTGGCACGGTCTGTTCCTGCTGCTGGAGGAGTTCGTTCCCGGCCTTCGCCGTCTGCCCAAAGCGCTCGGCCGCGCATATACCATGCTGGTCGTTCTGCTCGGGTTCGTGGTTTTTCGCGCTGATACGCTCGCGTACGGTCTTGCGTATATCGGTCGTCTGTTCACGGGCTTCGGCGTATCGAACGCGGCGGGGCTTGAACAGTTGACCCCGTGGTTCCTCGTGATGCTCGGCGCGGCCGTCGTCGGCTGTGCGCCGATCAAACCGCTCGTCGACAAACTGCGCGCCGCCGTTTCGGGCGACGGCAGGGGGGCGAAGGCCGCCCGCGCCGCCGTAGGCGCCGCTGCCTTTATCGGGCTGGCGTGGTGTCTCGTGCGCCTTGCGCCGAGCGGCTACAACCCGTTCATCTATTTCCGCTTTTAAGGAGGGTGCTTATGCAAAAACGATTGTCCGCGTTGTTCGTCGCCCTCTGCTTGCTGTTGTGCGCCGTGCCATCCGTCGGGATGGCCGTGCGCCCCACGACGGAGCCGATCGGCAACGAGCGCAGCACCGCGCTGCCCGCCGTCAAAACGCCGGAGGGTAAACTCAACCTGCGCTTTTTCCCCGAACTCGGCGACTGGTTTGAAAAGCACTTCGCCTTCCGCCCCGAACTGATGACCGCCGACGCCGCGCTCGGCGCGGGGGTGTTCGGCGTTTCGAACGTCGATTCGGTCATCGTCGGTACGGACGGCTGGCTCTATTACGCCTCCACGCTGAACGATTATTGCGGCCGCGGCCAACTGACCGACGCCCAGATCGACGGCGTGGTCCACAACCTCGGGCTCATCCGCGATTACGCGCGGCAAAACGGCGCCGACTTCCTCTTTACCGTCGCGCCGAATAAGAATACGCTCTATCCGGAGCATATGCCCTATTACGACCGCGCCGCGGTTTCAAACGTCCGCAACCGTGACCGCCTGAACGCCGCGCTCGCCGACAGCGATATCGCCTACGTCAACCTGTTCGATCTGTTCGCGCAGCAGAACGAAACCCTTTATCTCAAGCAGGACAGCCATTGGAACAACAAGGGCGCCCTGCTCGTGTATAACGAGATCACGTCAGCGCTCGGCAAGGCACATCCCGATTACGCCGACGTGCAGGCCACCCGCAAAAAGGATTTTGCAGGGGATCTCGCGGCGATGCTGTATCCCGCCGCGCACGCGAAGGAGTATAATTACGACTACGGCGCGCAGAATGCCTACACGACCGCGGCGTCCTCCGTCGAGGAACCCTTCATCACCACCGAGAATCCCGACGCCGGCGGCTCGCTGTATATGTATCGCGATTCGTTCGGCAATTCGCTGCTGCCGTTTTTCGCCTCGGCTTACGGCACGGCGACCTTCACCAAGTCGTTCCCGATGGTGTTGTCCAACGACCTGCCCGCCGCCAAGCCCGACGTGTTTGTGATGGAACTGGTCGAGCGCAATATAGACTGGCTTCTCAAAACCCCGCCCGTCCTGCCCGCGCCCCGGCGCGAGATCGCCCTGCCGTCGCTGTGCAGCGAGAGTGTCGACATTACGGCAAAAATTTGTCCGTATTCGTCGGAGTATATTGAAATTTCGGGGAAATTGCTGTATGATAATGAAGAGGGGAGCGTCATGGTTGCGCTGACAGGCGCCGACGGAAAAACAGCGGTGTACGAGTGTTACGCCGCCCTTGACGCCGACGGGAACGACGGCTATCTCGCCTATGTGCCCGCGGCGGACTACCCGGCCGGCACCCCGCTGACCGTCGCCGTGCTGTCGGTGAACGGCGCGGCGTGCGCCGTGCGCGGCTCCCAAACCGTTGTCATTGGAGGATAATATGAAATCGACCAAACTCATTGGCGTGGTCGTGATGCTCGCCGTTCTGCTGCTGACGCTGACCGCCTGCGGCAAACCCATCACCCTGACGGTCAACGACGCCGGCACCGTCACCGAACTCGAAACCAAGGCCGGCAAGACCGTCGCCGCCGTGCTGGAAGAGGCGGGCGTCACCCTCGGCGATAAAGACGAGAGCGATCCCGCTCCCGACGTCAAACTCACCGAGGACGTGTCCGCGATCACCGTCAAGCGCTACGCCAAGGTGACCGTCGTTCGCGGTAAAGAGAGCAAAGAGGCCGAACTTGTCGGCGGCACCGTGGAACAGGCCGTTCAGGCGGCCGGGTTCACCCTCGGTGAAAAAGAGGGGACGGACGTCGATCCCGCCGCGTTTTTGACCGACGGTATGACCATTCAAATCGTGACGCACAAGGTCGTGGAACTGACCGCCGACGGCAAGACCGAGAACGTCAAGACCGCCGCCGCCACCGTGCAGGAATTTTTGGACGAGCAAAAGCTTACGCTCGGCAAGGATGACGAACTCAGCGAAAAGACCGGCGCCAAGATCAAGGACGGTATGAAACTTGTCCTCAAACGCGTCGAGTATAAGACCGAGACCGTCACCGAGGAGGTCGATTTCTCCACGAAGGAGGAGAGCGATTCCTCCCTCGCCGCGGGCGACAGCGCCGTCCGGCAGGAGGGCGTGCCCGGCGAGAAAGAGGTCACCTATAAGGTGAAACTGGTCGACGGCAAGGAAGAAAGCCGCGAGGCCGTTTCCGAAAAGGTCACCAAAGAGGCCGTCGATAAGATCATCGCCTACGGCCCGCGCCCGGCCGAGGACGTGCGCACCGTCGTCAGCAAAACGCCCGTGCCGAACTGCAACGGCGACGGCCACGGCTATTACGACATCCTCTACTCCGACGGCACCCACGAGTACGAAGAGTATTGATCGCAAACCGTATGTTTCGCACCCCTTGCATCTGCAGGGGGTGTTTTTGTACCGGTGTGCTTTCGTGAAATGAACGGAAAACCGCGCCCGTTTTTATGGAAAAGCGAGAAAATCTCTTTTTTTTCGATAGGTTCTTGATTTTAATCGGCGACGGGAATACAATATTATTGTATTTTTTCCGCAATGGGAGGCATGAATATGAAAGAGGAGTACAGGAGTTATATCGAGGAGGCGTACGACATCGTCAAGCACGCCGCCAACGTGATCGGGCCGCGTCTGCCCGGCGGCGAGAACGAGCGTAAGTTCGCCAAATATATGGCCGACAAACTCGGCGCCATCGGCATCAAGGCCAAAACCGAACCCTTCGCCGTTTCGCCCCGCGCTTCCATCGGCGGCATTCCCTACATCGGCACGTTCGGTTTCATCGTCAGCATCCTAATCTACTTCGCCTTCGGCATCGGCGCGCTGTGGTACGGCATGGCGCTGTTTACCTGCGCGACCTGGTTTTGGATCATCTCCAGCGTCTTTCTTTACAAGCGCTGGTGCGACGAGTTCTTCCCGCGCTGCAAATCGCAGAACACCTACGGCGAACTGCTCCCGCCCGACGGCAAGTACGATTACACCATCTTCCTTTCCGGTCATACCGACACCAGCTGGAACTGGAACCACTCCGTCAAGACTTACGTCCACAAACGCAACATCATGGTCGGCGTTATCGGCATTTACGCCAAGGTCGGCTTCGGCGCGGTCTGCTACGTGTTCTTGACGCTGGTGTGCGTGTTTATGGCGTTTATGCGCTGCCCGTGGTTCTATGACCTCGCCTGGCGCAACGCGATCGCCGATTCCGCCGCGTACCACAACTTTGTCGCCGCCCTGCATTTCCTGCCGCTGATCACCGCCTGGGGCTGCAGCTTCCTGTATATGTGGAACAATAAAAAAGAAGAGAACGCCTCGCCCGGCGCCATGGATAACGCTACCGGCATCGGCCTGAGTTACGCCGTGACCAAATACTTCCACGACAATCCCGAAAAAATGCCCAAAAACTGCCGCATCATCGATTTCAACTGCGGCGCCGAGGAAGCGGGCCTGCGCGGTTCCATGGCGTTTGCCGACGAGCACCGGGGGCAGGACATCCTCAAAAACGCGTGGAACATCAACATCGACTCTGTCGCGGACGCGGAGTATTTCGAGGTCGTTATCAAGGATGACTGGCAGTTCACCCGCTTTGACAAGGACCTTGAGCAGATGTTCAAAGATACCTTTAAGGAACTGCAGATCGAAAGCAAGACCGGCGGTTGCATCCACAACCCCGTCGGCGGCTGCGACAGCACCCCGTTCACCAAGGCGGGCGTCAAATCCGTGACCTTCGCCGCACAGAACCCGATGCTGACCTACTATTACCACACCTTCCGCGACACGCCCGACCGTTTCAGCCCCGAGACCGTCGGCCTGGGCTTCGAGGTCGTGCTCGGCGTTATCGACAAGATCGCCAAGTTCCAGGAAGAGCACGGCTACAACGGCGTCAACAACTGACGTAACCAACGCAAAAAAACGGCTTACCACCGGTAAGCCGTTTTTGTTTTGCTGGTCGCCTCTTATTCCGCTTTGAAGACCGTCTTGCCCGAGCCGATCTCAAAGTAGTATTTCACGATCCCGAGATCGATCTTGAAGCACGGGCCGAGTTTCGCCTTGACGGTAAGTTCGCCATTTTTGAGGGTGAAAACGAACTTCTGCTGATTGATGGCCGTCGGCGCCAGCAGGACGCAGTCCATGCCTTTTTTGAACCAGTCCGGCATCTCGCCGTCGCAGGAGCAGAGTTTTTCGATCGGCTTGTTTTTGTGCGGGTTGCCCTGCGTTTCGCCGTAGCCGACGGCGAGGGCGTTGACGATCTTTTCCCCGCTTGCGAGCGTCATCAGTTTCTCGACGGCGCCTTTGTTGAAACTCAGCGCCACCCAGCACGAGTTCAGACCCAGCATCTGCGCTTTGAGCATGGCGCGCGCGCCGTAATAGCCGATGCGCTCGTCCAGGTTCTTGCCGCTTCCGGCAAAGACGATGTAGTTTTTGACGTTGTGCAGTTTGCCGGCAAAGCCCGTCTCCTCGTCGGTGAACAGGGCAAAGTGCAGGCCGCTTTCGGCGTTGATGGCGTCCAGCTCCGCGCGCAGGGCGTCCGCAACGTCCGCGCCGATTTTTTCATCCGTATACCGGCGCACCGAATGCCGCGCCTGCATCGCTTCCAAGAGTTCCATAAGTCCGACCTTCTTTCGTGGTTTCTGTTTCTATTATACACGCTCGCGGGCAAAAAACAATGGTGCAAAAGAAAAAACGAACTCCGCGAGGGAGTTCGTTTTCTGTGCGGTTGCTTATTTGCTCTCTCTGCGTTTCTGCAGCTCGGCGGCGATCTCCTGCTTCTTCGCGCCCGAAATGTCGTACTTCAAAATCGGGAAAATGGCCAGCAGATTAAAGATGCCGGGCATGGCGGTATAGGCGAAGTAGATCATGTTCTTGGTGCTGTCCGCCGCAACGGCGTCGGCACGGTAACCGCTCACCGAAACAAAGATCAGTCCCAGCGCCGCGCCCACGGCGAGACAGACCTTGATGGTCAGCGTCAGCAGCGAGAAGGCGGGGCCCTCGGTACGTTTGCCGGTGGTATACTCGCCGTAATCGACGCAGTCGGCGACCATGATCATGGGCATCAGCGTAAAGGCACCGGCGTTCAGACCGATCAGGAAGAAGAAAATGAACATCACCACGGGCGCTTTCGTCACAAAGACGAAGATGAGGAACGCCGTCATGCTGACGATGAAACCGTACAGCGACAGGCCGATAAACACCTTTTTCTCGCCCAGTTTTTTGATGAGCAGGGGCGTGAGCGCCATACTGGCCATCGAACCGATCGCCATGGTGATGCCCAGCACGATGACAAAGTTCTGACTGCCCAAAAGGGCGTTCGAGGTCTGGACCTGAATGGCCATCTGCATCTGACGGCCCGCGCCGAGGAAGTATGAGATAATGACCAGCATCAGCGGTTTGTTGGCGCGCAGGGTCTTGAACATTTCGCGGGTCTTCATCGCTTCGCCCTCATAGGGCACGCGCTCTTTGTTCCACAGATAGATCAGCGAGAACAGCAGGCAGCCCAGCGCGGCGGTCACGATGGCGGTCACCAGGTATTCGGTCGCGCTGATGGGGGAGTCGGTCTCGCCTTTTTTGACCAGCACCTTGCTGCCCAGCGGCACCAGGATGCACACCACGGGCACCAGCACCGCGCTGGCCGAGAAGCCGATCTGCTTGGCGGTGTTGGCGATGGAGATGACGTTCGTGCGCTCGGTGGGGTTGGGCGTCAGCACCGACGCAATGCCCTGCGAGGGTACGTCGCCGAGCGTCATGGCCATGCTCCACAGCAGGAAGGTGATGAAGATATAGGCATACAGCGCCGCGCCGGTCAGCGGCACCTTGATAAAGATGACAACCGTCAGCACGAACAGCGGCAGCAGCGAGTAGAGGATAAAGGGCCGCAGTTTGCCTTTCGGGCCCTGCTTTTTTTGGATCATGCCGCCCACGACGGGGTCAAAGAACGACGACAGCACCTTGACGACCAAAATCAGAATGCCGATAACGGCAAGGTCGGCGCCCATGATACTGCCGTAGAATTCGGCCTGATACGAGTTCAACAGACCGACGATGGCCTGAAAGCCGAACAGACCCAGCGAGTAGCCGAGAATTTCTTTTTTGGATAAGTACTTTTCCATAGTGGGACCCCCAATCCTATGCTTTCTCTCACTATACCACGGTGGGGCGAAAAATGCAACATTTTCACGCCGCCGCATTGACAAAAACGGTCGAATTTGATACAGTAGGTGGGTAGTTTTCAAGAGGGGAGGCGTGCGTTTTGACCAAGGATATGACCGTCGGCAGCCCGGTCAAGAACATTGTCCGATTCTGCCTGCCGCTGATCGTCGGCAACCTGTTTCAGCAGTTTTACAATATGGCGGATCTGCTCATCGTCGGGCGGTTCGTCGGCAAGACGGCGCTTTCGGCCGTCGGTTCGGTCGGCTCGCTGATGTTTCTTGTCATCGGCTCGATCATCGGTCTGTGCACCGGCCTCACCATCCCGGTCGCTCAGGCCTTCGGCGCGCAGGATGAAAAGCGCCTCAAGAACACCGTCGCCAATATTCTGTACGTGTCGCTCTTTTTGGGCGCCGTCCTCACGGCGGGTGCGGTCTGCGGCGCCAACCTGTTGCTGCGCGTGCTCAATACGCCCGACGTCATTTACCGCGACGCGTACGATTACATCGTTATCATCTTTTCGGGCATCTCCGCGACCATGCTGTATAATTTGCTGGCGGGGCTGATCCGCGCCCTCGGCGACAGCCGCACCCCGCTGTATTTCCTCGTCTTCTCGTCCCTGCTCAATATCGGGCTCGATCTGCTGCTGGTAATCGCGTTCCGTATGGGCGTTCGCGGCGCCGCTTTTGCGACCATCGCGTCGCAGGCGGTCAGCGGCGTGCTGTGCCTGGTGTACGTGGGGCGCTCGTTCCCGGTCCTGCATTTCGGCAAAGATACCGCGCAGCTCGACTTCCGCCGCATCGGCTATCTGCTGAAAAACGGCCTGCCGATGGCGCTGCAGTTTTCCATCACCGCCATCGGCTCGGTGATGCTGCAAAGCTGCGTCAACGGCCTCGGCGAGGACGCCATCGCCGCTATGACCATCGGCGGCAAGACCCAGTTGATGATCGTCCTGCCCGGCGAGACCATCGGTTTGACCATGGCGACCTACACGGGGCAAAATCTCGGCGCCAAAAAGTACGGGCGCATCAAGCACGGCGTCGGGGTGGCGCTCGGCCTTTCGCTGGCCTATTCCGTGGCGGCGTTCTTTATCGCCCACTTCGCGGGGCGCACCATCGCGTTGCTCTTTATTGCGGCAAGCGAGACCGCCGTGCTCGATCTCGTCGACGACTTTTTACGCATCTGCAGTTGGTTCTATCCCGTGCTGGTGGTCATTTTCGTCCTGCGCAATACCCTGCAGGGGATGGGCTACAGTCTGACCGCCATGAGCGCGGGCATTTTCGAACTTGTGGCGCGCGCCGTCGGCGGGTTCGGCTTTGTTACGCGGCTCGGGTTTGACGCCGTGTGCTTCGTCAATCCCGCGGCGTGGGCGGCGGCCGATCTGCTGTTGGTGCCGGCGTGCTTCATCGCCATGTCGCGGGTCAAAAAGAAACTGCGGCCGCCAGAAGAAACCCAAACGTAAAAAGAAGCCCCCGCGGGGGCTTCTCTTTTTGCTTTTGCGCGCTTACGGCAGAATGTTTCCATCGCTTGTAAAGATCTCGTACCACTCCTGCCGGGTGAGGGTGACCTCCGTCCCGGCGGCGCATTCTTTCAGCCGCTCGGGGTTCATGGTGCCGGTCAGCACCTGCATCTTGGCGGGGTGACGCAGTACCCACGCCACCACGGTCGAGGTCTTGCTCATCCCGTAGCGAGCGCCGATCTCGGCAAGTTTTTCGTTCAGTCCCTCAAAGGCGGGGTTGTCGAGGTACACACCCTTGAAAAAGCCGTACTGGAACGGCGACCACGCCTGAATGGTGATGCCCTCGCAGCGGGTGTACTCCAGCACGCCGCCGTCGCGGTCGATACCGTCGTCGACGTCCATATTGACGTTCAGCCCGCTCTTGACCATACCGCTGGCGGGTACGCTGAATTGCAACTGGTCACAGCAGATGGGCTCGTCGCCCATGTATTTTTGCAGATGCCGCATCTGCATGGGGTTTTGGTTGCTCACGCCGAAGTGGCGCACCTTGCCGCTCTGTTTGAGCAATTGAAAGGTCTCGGCCACCTCTTCCGGCTCCCAGAGGGTGTCGGGGCGGTGCAGCAGCAAAAAGTCGAGGTAATCGGTCCTGAGGCGCCGAAGCGAACCCTCGACCGACTCCATAATATGCTCACGTGAAAAATCGAACATCGTCTTGCCGGGGCAGATGCCGCACTTGGATTGCAAAATGATTTTTTCGCGCACGTCGTCGTTCATGCCGATGGCGTCCGCAAAGCGCCGTTCGCTGTCGCCGCCGGCGTACAGGTCGGCGTGGTCAAAGAAGTTCAGACCAAGGTCAAGCGCGGTTTCGATCAGGGCGCGCGCCTCGTCGGTCGTTTTGTCCGCCATGCGCATACACCCGACGCCGATCACCGGCACGGTCACGCCGCTTTTTCCGAGTTGCATCGTTTTCATCAAGATCCCTCCGTTTTCACCAAATATCCACGTCGGCAAAGAGCCGGCCTTTTTTGCTTTCGCCCGCGATCCCGTTCAGGCGGAACCGCCCCGTCCCGCGTACCGAAACAATATCGCCGTCGTCAAGCGATGCGGCGCCGCTGACGGTCAGACGGCTGTTGACAAAGACCTTTTCGCCCGCACACAGCGCGGCGCTTTTGCCGCGGGGCAGGTGCCACACGGCGGCGATGAGCGCGTCAAGGCGCTGCGACGCGACGTTCACCCGCCGGTTTTCGGGCGGCTTTTGGGCGGTGTCCGGCAGGGTGGGCAGCACTTCGCACCGCACGGCGGTGTGCTTGACCGCCGTCAGGTTCTCGCACAAAAAATCGCGCACCCGCGCAAGGCACAGCACGAAAGCGCCGTCGTCCGTCACGAGAATATCCCCCAGCGTTTCGCGCTTGACGCCGGTCGCCAGCAGGGCGCCCAAAAAGTCGCGGTGCGACAGATCGTCGGCGAATTTGCGGTTGAGGGGCGATATGCGCACAACGGCAAGGGGCGGCTCACCGGCGGGCGCGCCGTCGGGTGCAAAGACCGCCACGCGCCGTTCGGCGCCGTCAAAACCGCCGTCCGTGCTTACGCCGCGGGGCACGGCGGCCGCCAGTACCGATTGCTCGTAGAGGTTGAGAAAGTCGCTGCAAAGCGTCACGCCGCGGCTTTCGGCACGCTCGGCAAGTTCGCGAAACCGCTTTTTGAGCAGCGCTTCATCCGTGTCCATTTTCTCACCCCTTTTGTTTAGTATAGCAGGCGGCGCGGCGAAATGCAAGGGCGCGCCGCATGGAAACCGCACAAAAAACGGAACAGGAAAGTCCTCCTGTTCCGCTTTTCATGGTTACGGTTTATTTCTTCTTTTTGCCGCCGAAAAAGCCCTTCTTTTCCTCGGAGCTGACGGCGCTGCCGCCCATCGCGGCGTTGTAGGCCAGCAGGGCCTGCTTCTGCGCCTCGGTGTGGCTCTTGGGCACGTTGACGCTCACGCGGATCAACTGGTTGCCCTTGCGGTTGCTGTTCAGCACGGGGATGCCCTTGCCGCTGAGTTTGTATACGTCGCCGGGCTGTGTGCCCGCGGGCAGCGAAAACTCGACGCGCCCGTCCAGCGTCGGCACCTGGATCTTGTCGCCCAGCGCCGCCTGCACGTAGGTCACGGTCAGATCGTACAGCACGTTGTAACCGTCGCGTTCAAAGAACGGGTGCGGCTTGACCGACACCACCACGCGCAGATCGCCGGCGGGGCCGCCGTTCAATCCGCGGTTGCCCTCGCCGCGCACGGTGTAGACCTGGCCTTCGTCAATGCCGGCGGGCAGGGTGATATCCTTGCGTACCGTGCGGCGGATGCGCCCGACGCCCTTACAGCGCGGGCAGGGGGTGGGATTGTATTTGCCTGTTCCGTGGCAGCGGTCGCATTGGCGCGAGGTGCTCACGGTGCCGAAGGGCGTGCGCTGGGTCACGTTGACCTGGCCGCGGCCATTGCAGTCGGGGCAGGTCTGGCTGCTGGTGCCTTTGGCGGCGCCGCTGCCCGCGCACTCGTCGCAGACCTCAATTCGCGGAAAACTCACCGTCTTGGTACAGCCCTTTGCCGCCTCTTCAAACGAAAGCGAGACCACGGTCTGAATATCGCTGCCGCGCCGCGGCGCGTTCGGGTTGGAGCGTCCGCCGCCGAAACCGCCGAAGCCGCCGCCGAAAATCGACCCGAAAATGTCGCCCAGGTCGAAATCCATATCGCCGAAACCGCCGCCGAAGCCCTGGCCGCCGCCGCCGTAACTCGGGTCGACGCCCGCAAAGCCGAAGCGGTCGTACTTCTCTTTTTTCTCGGCGTCGGAGAGGATCTCATAGGCCTCGTTGACCTCTTTGAACTTCTCCTCCGCGGTCTTGTCGCCCGGATTCAGGTCGGGGTGGTACTTTTTGGCGAGTTGTCGATAGGCCTTTTTGATATCGTCGGCCGAAGCGTCTTTCGCAAGCCCGAGTACCTCGTAATAATCTCTTTTGTCTGCCATGCTATGTTCCCCTTAATTCCGCAATACCCGGGCGGCCGCAGGGCCGCCCGAGCGGATGTTGGTGTGGGTTTTTAGTCCTTGACGTCGGTGAAGGGTGCCTCCTGATACCCGTCGTCGGCCGCGCCTGCGCCGGGGTTGAAACCGGCCGCCGCGTTGGGGTCGAAGCCCTGGGCGCCGCCCTGCGGGTTCGCCGCTTTATAGAGCTTTTCGCTGATGTCGTAGAACTTCTTCTGCAGGTCTTCCTGCTTGGCTTTGATGGCGTCCAGATCGTCGCCCTTGAGCGCTTCTTTGAGCGCGTCGACCTTCGCGGTGATCTCGCTCTTGTCGCTCTCGTCCAGTTTGTCGCCGTTCTCGTTCAAGATCTTTTCGCACTCAAAGACCATCTGATCGGCGCCGTTGCGGACGTCCACGGCCTCTTTGCGTTTCTTGTCCTCTTCGGCGAACTGTTCGGCTTCTTTGACGGCCTTGTCGATGTCTTCCTTGCTCATGTTGGACGAGGCGGTGATGGAAATGGACTGCTCTTTGCCGGTGCCCAGATCTTTGGCGCTGACGTGTACGATGCCGTTGGCGTCGATATCAAACGTTACCTCGATCTGCGGGGTGCCGCGGCGCGCGGGCAGAATGCCGTCAAGATGGAACATGCCCAGCGTCTTGTTGTCCTTGGCGAATTCGCGCTCGCCCTGCAGGACGTGCACTTCGACGGACGTCTGGTTGTCGGCCGCGGTGGAGAAGACCTGGCTCTTTTTGGTGGGGATGGTGGTGTTGCGCTCAATGATCTTGGTGCACACGCCGCCGAGCGTCTCGATACCGAGCGACAGGGGCGTGACGTCCAGCAGCAGCAGACCCTGCACGTCGCCGCCGAGAACGCCGGCCTGCAGCGCGGCGCCGATGGCGACGCACTCGTCGGGGTTGATGCCCTTGAACGGCTCTTTGCCGAGATAGGATTTAACGGCGTCCTGCACGGCGGGGATACGCGACGAACCGCCGACCATCAGCACCTTGTCGATCTCTTCGATCTTCAGACCGCTGTCGGAGATCGCCTGGCGGACCGGGCCCATGGTGCTCTCGACCAGGTCGCTGGTCAGTTCGTTGAACTTCGCTCTGGTCAGTGTGGTGTCAAGGTGCAGGGGGCCGCTCTCGGTCATGGTGATGAAGGGCAGGTTGATGGCGCTCGAGGTCACGCCGGAAAGCTCGATCTTGGCCTTTTCGGCGGCCTCTTTCAGGCGCTGCATGGCCATCTTGTCGCCGGACAGGTCAACGCCGTTCTCTTTTTTGAACTCGCTGACGAGCCAGTCGATAATGCGCTGGTCAAAATCGTCGCCGCCCAGGTGGTTGTTGCCGGCGGTGGCAAGTACTTCCTGCACGCCCTCGCCCATTTCGATGATCGAAACGTCGAACGTGCCGCCGCCCAGGTCGTAGACCATGATGCGCTGTTCTTTTTCTTTGTCGATGCCGTACGCGAGCGCCGCCGCGGTCGGCTCGTTGATGATACGCTTGACCTCAAGACCGGCGATCTTGCCGGCGTCTTTCGTGGCCTGGCGCTGGCTGTCGGTGAAGTAGGCGGGCACGGTGATGACCGCTTCGGTCACCTTGTCGCCGAGATAACTTTCGGCGTCGGATTTCAGTTTTTGCAGGATCATAGCCGAGATCTGCTGCGGGGTGTAGGTCTTGTCGTCGATGGTGACCTTGTAATCCGAACCCATTTTGCGCTTGATGGAACTGATGGTGCGGTCGGGGTTCTGGATGGCCTGGCGTTTGGCGACCTGGCCGACAAGGCGTTCGCCGGATTTCGAGAAACCGACGACGGACGGCGTGGTGCGGTTGCCTTCGACGTTGCTGATGACGACGGGTTCGCCGCCCTCGATAACGGCGACGCAAGAGTTGGTGGTACCTAAGTCAATACCGATTGTTTTAGCCATAATAGTTTCCTCCGTTCATATATAGAAAGTGAAATGGTTGACGTGTTATTGGGTGACCTGCACGGTCGCGCAGCGCAGCACGCGCTCGCCCACGCGGTAGCCCTTTTCAAAGACGGCGGCGATGGTGTTCTCGGGCAGTTCGTCGCTGCTCTCGACCGTCATGACCGCGTTGTGCAGGTTCGGGTCAAAGGGCTCGCCGACCTCGCCGAAACTCTCAACGGCAAGCCGTTTAAGGATCTCCGAAAACTGGGTGACGATCATTTCCACACCTTTGCGGTAGGTCTCGATATCGTCGGTCTTGTTCTCGGCGGCGCGGTCAAAATTGTCGATGACGGGGAGCAGGGCCTTGAGCGTGTCGGCCTTCGCGTCGCCGTAAGCGGCGTCCTTTTCGCGCTGACTGCGCTTGCGGAAGTTGTCGTACTCCGCCAAGGTGCGCAGATAGCGGTCTTTGCTCTCGTCAAGCTCTTTCTGCAGCCGTTCGGCCTCCGCTTTCAGCGAGTCGGTCTCGGCTTTTTTGTCGCTCTTTTTCTGCTTTTTGGTTTTCGCCTCTTCTTCCGCGGCAGGGGCGGCGGGTTGGGCCGCTTCGACCTTTTCTTCCGGGGAAGGTGTCGGTTCGGTAGCCATGACTGTCCTCCTTCTATTCGTCCAGGGTGTCGGAAAGCAGGTTTCCGATCACGCCCGCAAGGTACTTGATGCTGGGGATCAACCGCGCGTAGTCCACGCGCATGGGGCCGATGATGCCGATCGAACCGCTGTCGCTGTTACCCACCGCGTACTTGGAAAAGATGGTGGTCGAGGTATTCAGTTCGCTGTAGGCGTTCTCGCTGCCGATGGCGATGTTCAGCGGTTTTTTGTACGAGCCGAGCATACTCTCAAGCGGCGTTTCGCGGTGCAGGAAATCCAGCAGACGAAACGCGTTGCCGGCATACTCGCTGTGCTTTAAGATGGTGGCCTGGCCCTTGAGGTGCAGTTCCGTCGTCTTGACCGACTCGCACAACTGCGCCAGCGTCACGAAAAACGGCGTCATCACAAACGCTTTGTCGCCGAGCGACGCGACCAACGTTTGAATGAACGGTACGTCCACGGCGGAAACGCTTTTGCCGACGAAGTTGCGGCGGCAGATGTTGTAAAACGTTTCGGCAACGTCCACGGTGATCTCGGCGTCGCTGCGCACGACCGCCGTCCGCAAAATGCCGGACGTGGCCAGCAGCACGACCATCGCGGCGCTGTGGCTCAGCGGCACAAGCTCGATGCGCTTGATATACGCGTTGCTGTCGGCGGGCGAGGATGAGACCGCCACGCAGCCCGTCAACTCGGAGAGAATGCTGCCGGCCTTTTCCAGCAGCTTGTCGGGTTCGCCCGCGACGTTGCTCAGCCACGATTTGATCTGGTTTTGCTCGCGCGCGTCAAGCTCATACTCGGCCATCAGATTGTCGACGTAATAGCGGTAGCCGAGCTGGGAGGGGACGCGGCCGGCCGAGGTGTGGGGCTGTTCGATCAGCCCGAGATCGGTCAGATCGGCCATGTCGTTGCGGATGGTCGCCGACGAAACGGTGTTGCCCATATCGGCGCAAATCGCCTTGGAGCCGACCGGCTCGCCCGTGGCGATAAACCGTTCGACGATGTCGGCAAGCACTTTCTTCTTGCGCTCCGTCAGTTCAGCCATGGCGTTCTCTCCTTTCCGCAGGGCGTACCGTGCGCCTTTTTGCATTGTTAGCACTCGTTATAGAGGAGTGCTAACTCTGTTAATACAATACACCCGCCGCCGGCGTTTGTCAACCTTTTTTCCAAAGTTTTTTGTAAATAGTTTATGAATGAGAAAACCCCCAGACGCTCCCATTATTTTCGCTTTTTCTCTTGGCAATTATGCACGTACGCGCTATAATATAAAAAAGGTATGAAGGAGGGCCGTTTTATGGAACACCGTGAAGAAGCACGTCTGTGCCCGGTCTGCGGCCGCACGGCCTTTCCCCGGCGTGCGTCGTTCGTCATTTGCCCCTTCTGCGGGTGGGAGGATGATCCTCTCCAGACCGAAGACCCCACGCTTGCCGTGGGTGCGAACGAACTGTGCCTGAACGACTACCGCGCCCGCTACGCGGATCTGTTGGCAGTCGACCCCGCCTACTGCTGGAAAACCGACGGCGTGACGCCGAACCGGAATTCCTGATGATGACTTCGCAGAAGCACAAAAAAACTCCCGACCGTCGGTCGGGAGTTCTTTTTTCATTTGTTACTGCTCGGCGGGATAGACGCTGACCTGTTTGCGGTCTCTGCCCAGACGCTCGAAGCGGACCTGGCCGTCTACAAGAGAGAACAGGGTGTCATCCTTGCCCTTGCCGACGTTGGTGCCGGGGTGGATCTTGGTGCCGCGCTGACGAACGAGAACGTTGCCGGCCAGCACGTACTGCCCGTCGCCGCGCTTCGCGCCGAGGCGCTTGCTTTCGGAATCACGGCCGTTACGGGTAGAACCCATACCTTTTTTATGAGCAAATAACTGGATATTGATTTTCAGCATTTCGTTACACCTCCGTAATCGTAATCTGTTGGGGATACTGTTCGGCGAGCTGCGTCATGTGCAGACGAAAGCCGTTCAGTACGACCCCGACGGTTGCGGCGTCCTGTGGGGCGACCTTTAACTCAAGCAGACCGTCTTTTTCGGCGACGTCGGCGGGAATGCCCGCAACGTCGGTGACGGTGTTGGCGGTCAGATAGGCGGCGGATGAAACCGCGGCGCAGACGATGTCGCGCCCGCTTTCCGCAACCCCTGCGTGGCCGCTGAGCCGAAAGCCCCTGAGGGAGCCGTTGTCGTTAAAAAACACGACGGAAATCATTGTTACGCGTTGATGGCCGAAATCTCAACCTTCGTATAGGGCTGACGATGGCCCAGTTTACGCTTTTCGTTCTTTTTGGGTTTGTAGGTGGCAACGACGACCTTTTTGGCCTTGCCGTTCTTGAGCACCTTGGCGGTCACGGTGGCGCCGTCAACGTAGGGTGTGCCGGCCTTGAAGCCGTCGTCGGTACCCAGCGCGACAACTTTGTCGAACGTGACTTCGGAATCAGCCTCGGCGTTGAGTTTCTCGACGTAAACGACGTCGCCGCTCTCGACCTTGTACTGCTTTCCGCCGGTTTCGATGATTGCGTACATACTTTTACCTGCTTTCTTTCAGTCTCGCCAGGAAGGCCCCGCGATGCGGATTTCGGGCGCGGCGAAGCACCCGCCTTTTTTGTGCGGCAACGGGTATTGTAGCAGATTTCCCCCGGGTTGTCAACAATTATTTCACCAATATAATAGAAAAAATACGGTCAGGTTTTTTCGGACTCTGCGGCACGGGCGCGGCGTGCGGCAAGTTCGGCGGAAAAATCGGCGGGGAGGGGAGCCGTCACCTCGATCGCGGCCCCCGTTACCGGGTGTGTGAAGCGGATGCGCGCACAGTGCAGCGCGGGGCGCGCCATCGTCGCGGTGCGCGTGCCGCCGTACATATCGTCACCGACGAGCGGATGCCCGCAAGAGGCAAGGTGTACGCGGATCTGGTGCGTGCGTCCCGTCCGCGTCGTCACCTCCAGCAGCGTCGTCCCGCCGCCCGTTTCAAGTGCCCGCCAGTCCGTCACGGCCGGCTCGCCGCCCTCGCCTACGGCGCGCAGGGTCTTGCCGAGGTCGGGGCGGATGATGGGCGCCTCGATCGTGCCGCTGCCCGTCAGCGCGCCCTCCGCCAGGGCGATATAGGTCTTGCGCAGGGCGCCGTTCAGTCGGCTGGCGGCCAGCACGTTTTTGGCGAACAGCATCACGCCGCTCGTCCCCTTGTCAAGCCGTCCCACGGCGCGGGCCGCCGCTCCGTTTTGCAGATAGGCGCTCACGGCGTTGGCGAGGGTGCCCTCCTGGTGGTTGTGCGTCGGGTGCACGGCCAGGCCCGCGGGTTTGTTGATCGCGAGAAGATCCTCATCCTCAAACAGCACGTCGAGGGGGATGTCGCACGGCGCGGGCGGCGTCGTTTTTTCGGGGAGCAGAACGGTCACGCGGTCGCCGGCTTTGACGCGGTCGATGACACGGGAAAAAACGCCGTTCACAAAGACGGCGTTTTCGGTGTGGCGAAGCATCGCGACAATGTGGACCGAGAGTTTGGCGCCGCCCCTGAGAAAGTGCAGCAGGGGTCGGCCGTCATACTCGGCGGGGATTTCATACTCCAGTTTCCGCACAAAATGATACTCCCTTGCGCCCGAAATCGCGGAATGAATATACAAATCCGCAAAAACGGTCGAATGTTCAAAACTTTGTAGAAGTAAAGTCAGTTTCCTTTACAAAACTTTTCGTTTTTGGAAAATTATCGGGATTTTTGTTTTCCAAAACGGATAAAAACCTGACAAAACTGACGGAGTTATCGACAATGACAAGCTTTTTGCTTGTCCGCTTTTTATTCAGTCGGCGTGTATAATCGGCGCCCGCGGACGGGTCTATGCAGGATTATTCACCGAAAAATGTAAAAAATATTTTTTGCGCGTTAGACGATCGGCACTTCGACGGGCTGACGGTTGACGAATTTCACCACGCTCTTGAACCCGGCTTCGCGGGCAATTTCATACGCCTCGGGAATGCCGTTTCCGATCCGTTCGGCATAGTGCGAATCCGAGCCGACCGAGATCAGTTTGCCGCCCAGTTCGTGAAAGCGCTTGACGGTCTGCGGGTCGGGCGAGGGGGCGTGGATGGGGTACTTCAGACCGCCCATATTGATCTCCAGCGCCTTGTCTTTTTTGGCGCACAGTTCGAGCAGGGCGTCCACTTTGTCGCGGTACCGGGCCGCGTCCTCGGTGATGCCGTAGATGTTATACAGGTAGCGGAAGGGGTAGGTGATATGGGCGACAACGTCGATGTTGCCCCATTCGATCATGGCGATGATCTCGTCAAAATACGCGTTCATCGTGTCCTCGTACGGCGGGTTTTCATACTCCTCTTTGGTCCAATCGTAAAAATCTTCGCGGCCGCGCAGGTTGTGGATGGAGCCGATCACGACGTCGTACGGCTGGGCGGCGAGGATCTGTTCGGCCAGCTCCGGTACGTAGTGGGGCTGCGCCAGTTCGATCCCGCGCAGGATCTCCAGCCGTCCCGCAAACGCAAGGCGCGCTTTTGAGATCTCGAAAAAACTCTGCACCGTACGGCGGGCAAAGCCGCGGCTGTAATAGTAGTCGACCTCGCAGTGGTCGGTAAAGGCAAGGGTGCGAACACCCTTTTCTTCCGCCTTTTCCGCCATATACATCGCGGAATGGTGCCCGTCCTGCGAGTTGTCGGTGTGGGTGTGCATATCGATCAGGGGGATGTCGTTCAATGTGATCACGCTTTCGTTTCGGGTCTTTTCAACAATCAACAGTATAGCATAATTCCGAAAGAATGACCACAGAAAATTACAAACTTTGCCAAAATTTCGACCCCATTCGCCGAAAAACTTTCGCGGAAGCGAACTTCTTGCTTTTCAAATGAAAGAATCTATGATACAATAGAGGCGGATAAGGAGTGATCGGTATGAAAATCGACCTGTGCGCCTTTGCCAAAATCAATCTGCTGCTGGATATTACCGGAATCAAGGAGAACGGCTATCACAGTCTGTTCACCGTGATGCAGAGCGTCGGTCTGTACGACAAACTGACCGTCGAAGACGCGGATGACGGCAAGATCACCGTCACCTGCAGCGATCCGGACGTGCCCACGGGCGACGAGAACACCGTCACCCGCTGCGCCGCTCAGTTCCTGGATGCGGTCGGGCTTGCCGGCCGCGGGGTCAGGATCCATATCGAAAAGCATATTCCCGCTCAGGCGGGTCTCGGCGGCGGCAGTGCCGACGGGGCCGCCGCGCTGGTCGCGCTCAACACGCTGTTCGACGCGGGGCTTTCCGAGCGCGAACTCTGCGTGCTGGGCGGCCGCGTCGGGGCGGATATTCCGTTCTGCATCGTCGGCGGCACCGCGCTCGCGCTGGATACGGGGCTTATCGTCGCCCCGCTGCCCGCGCTTGCCGACTGCTGCGTCGTCATCGTCAAACCCGACAAAAACGTTTCGACCAAAGAGGCATATGCCGCCGTTGATGAGATCGAGATCAAGCACCCCCGCAACACCGCCATGCTCGACGCCATCGTTTCCGGCGAGTTTGAAACGGCCATGAAACTCTGCGCCAACGTCTTTGAGCAGGCGGTCAACGTGCCCGGCCGTGTGGATATCAAACATATTATGCTGCAGCACGGCTGCCTGGCCGCGTGCATGAGCGGCAGCGGCTCGGCGGTGTACGGCATCTTCAGCGACATCACCACGGCGGACGCCTGCGCCGAAGCGCTGGAAGAGCAGTTCCCCTCCGTCTTTGTCTGCGAGCCGAAAAAGGCCGGCTGTGAAATTTTGGAAATAACCGCCTGAACACCGCATAAACGCAAAACGAACCGCCCATACTTTCGGCAAACGAAAGAAGGGCGGTTTTTTATATGACCGAAAACACCATCCGTAAATTCGCCGCGACGCTGTGCGCGGTGCTGTGCCTTGCGGGGCTCTGCTCGCTTGTGCGGTTCGAGGCGGCGGCCGAAACGGTGCGCACCGACGTCGTGCGGCTTCACATTCTCGCAAACTCCGATTCGACGAAGGACCAGGCCGTGAAACTCGCCGTGCGCGACGCCGTTCTTGCGGCGGACGCGGCGATTCTTTCGGGCGGGGTAACGCCCCGCAACGCCGCGGCGCTGTATGCGCGCTCGCGCGATCTGCTTGAAAAAACAGCGGAGCAAACGCTGCGCGATAACGGCTTTTCGTACGGTGCGCGGGCGGTGTTTTGCCGCGAATACTACCCCACGCGCGTCTACGGCGACTGCACCTTTCCCGCGGGCGTATACGCCTCGGTGAAACTCGTGCTCGGCGAAGGGGGAGGGCACAACTGGTGGTGCGTGCTGTTCCCGCCCCTGTGCGTGCCTGCGGCGTGTGAAGAGGAGGCCGTCGACTGCCTTACCGACAGCGGCGCCGCCGTTGTCAGCGGCGGCGAACGGTACGTTGTCAAGTTTAAGATCATTGAGTGGTACGAGGCCCTCAAAAGTCGGTTGGATGAAAAACGCGGATGATCACAGCGTTACGCTTTTGTGCCGCGTCACGTGACAGCCCACATTGACGGCAACGGGCAGCCCGGCGATATGGGTGGGCGCGGCCTCGATATGGACGGCCAGCGCCGTGCAGTCGCCGCCGAACCCCTGCGGACCCACGCCGAGCGCGTTGATCGCCGTCAGCATGGCGGTCTCCATCTCCGCATAATAGGGGTCGGGGTTGGCGCCGTCGCGGCACAGGGCGCGCTTTGCAAGCAGGGCCACTCCCTCAAAATCGCTGCCGATCCCCACGCCGATCACCACGGGCGGGCAGGGGTTGGAGCCCGCTTCGCGCACGCAGTCGGTCACATACGCGATCACGTCCTCCGCCGTTGCGGCGGGGGTCATCATTTTTAAGCGGCTCATATTCTCGCTGCCGAAGCCCTTCGGCGCGGCGGTCAAGGTCAGGCGGTCGCCCGGCACAAGGGTCAGATGCACCACGGCGGGCGTGTTGTCGCCCGTATTGACGCGCCGCAGGGGATCGCCCACGATCGAACAGCGCAGGGCGCCGTCGCGATAGGCGCGCGCCACACCGCGGTTGACGGCCTCGTTGAAATCTCCGTCGATATGCACGTCCTGCCCCAGTTCCGCAAATACCACGGCCATACCCGTATCCTGGCAGATCGGCAGACCGAGTTCCCGCGCCGCGGCGAGATTTGCCTGCATATCGCCAAAGACCGCACGGGCCGTCTCGCACGTTTCGCGGGCGGCGGCGTCGAAAACGGCACTCTCCAGCGCGGGCGGCAGTTCACGGTTGGCCTCGCCGAACAGGCGCGCCACCGCGGTTTCGATCTCTGCAGCACGGATTTCTCTCACGGCGCTTCCCCCTTGCCTTGGTTTCTTTCATTAAACCACATTTTTCGTTCAAAAGCAACAAGTTTACAGATTGTTCAAAGGAAAAACGGTTGCAAGCCTTTTTTCGGTGTGCTATAATACATAATGTATTGGTATGAGTATATCCGCCATTTTACGAATTTCTTATTACGGATGTGTTGATATGAACAAAAAGATTACCGTTTTTTGCATTCTGCTTCTGACCGTGTGCCTTTCCGTGACGGTGCTGGGCGTGCGCGGGGCGAAAACCCCGTCGAACCTCTCCACCGCGACGGCGGGCGTCCATTACGCCGACGCCGACGGTGACGGTTTTGACGACGACGCGTTCGATTTCAATATCGACGATATTTTCACAACGCGCGTGTCGTCAAACTCCACCACCAAGAGCAGTCTTCAAGAGAGCGTCAGCAACGCCGCCGGCGAGCTTGTTTCCGAAGTCGGCGGCAAGGTCACCCAGAAACAGGAAGAAATCAGCAAGGGCGCCGGTTCCGTCATCGGTGCGGTCAGCAATTTCTTCGGCGACGAAGCACTCGGCAATATGGGCGACAATTTCAGCCACTACGTCAGCGAATTCCGCGGCAATACCGGCAGCGGCGGCAGTTCTTCGGGCGGCCTGTTCGGCGGCCTGCTGGACCGCATCCGCAACATCGGCGGCGGCAACAACAGTACCCCGACCTATGAGCCCAGCGTCTATACGCCTATCACGCCGGTCGTCACCCGCAGTTCGAACGGCGGCTCTGCCTACAACAGCATCAATAACAACGTGACGTCTCCCGCGCCCGCGACCCCCGCGTCCCCCGCCGCGCCTGCCGCGCCTGCCGCACAGTCCGGCGACCCCGTCAATTTCAGCTCCAACGTCAACCCCTACACCAAACCCGCCGGTTCTTTCCAACCCGGCGACGAGGATGAGACCATCAAGTGGCTGCAGTGGATCTTTGTCTATACCGGCTCCCTGCCCAGCACCGGCGTCAACGGCAAACTGGACGATAACACCGTCGCCGCCGTCAAGACGCTGCAGCGTAAATACGGTCTGAAGGTCGACGGCGCGATCACGCCCGAGGTCGTCAAGGCCGCCGAGCAGGACTTTTACGCCGCCGTCGGCGGTCTGAGCACCGTCCCCGCCGAAAGCGCGACCGAGCCCGTCAGCGAGCAGGAGCCCGCGCCGGACGATTATCACAACAACGTCGGCGTGATCGTGCTGATCATCTGCATCGCCGTCATCTGGTGCGTCGCTGCGGCCGCCATCGTCTTTATTCTGCTCTATAAAAAGAAAAAGAAGGCCGCCGCACCGGCAGCCAAGCCCGCTGACAAATCTGCCGACAAACCCGCGGCACCTGCTGATGCGTCTGCTGCCGCGCCCGCCGAAAGCGGCAATATGTCCCTGTCCGACCTCTTTGCCGAGGCCGGCACGAAAAACGATCCCAAGTCCTGATACGGCTTCTGCGGAGCGTTGCTCCGTCAACAATAACACGGCGTCGGGGCGGTGTCGTTCCGCGCCACAGGAGGTAGCTTATGGACAGATATCTCATCATCAACGCTGACGATTTCGGGATGTGCCACGCCGGCAACCTGGCCGTCATGGATCTGTTTGCCAAGGGCGGCATCACGTCCTCCACCATCATGGCGCCTTGCTCCTGGTCGCGTGAGGCCGCTGTTTGGGCGGCGCAGCATCCGGAGTACGCCGTCGGCGTTCACCTGACCACCACCAGCGAGTGGGGCAACTATCGCTGGGGCCCTGTCGCCAACGGCGACACCTCCTCCCTGCGTGACGAGGACGGCTATTTCTGGCACGAAAGCGACCAGTTTGAGGAGCACTTCGACCTCGATCAGGTCGAGGCGGAAATTCGCGCCCAGGTAGAAAAACTCAAGGGCTTCGGGCTTGATCCCTCCCACCTTGACAACCACATGGGTTCGCTCTACGGCATCGAGGGCGGTCATTTCGAGACCCTGCAAAAGACCTTCGAGATCTGCGCCGAGTACGGTTTGCCGTTCCGCTTCCCCTCGAAGTTCACCGAGGAAATGCTCAGCAACGCCATGCTTGACATCAAGATCGATCCCAAACTCATTCTCGCCGTCTTCGGTCAGATCAACGCCTTTGTCGACGAACTCGGCGTGCCGATCCTCGATTATCTCGTACCCGGCGACTGGAACGGCCCGCAGAAAGACAGTTACGAGAATTACCGCGATTATATTTTCGAGATGTACGCGCACTTCCCCGAGGGCGTTACCGAGACGTACATCCACCCCGCTCTCGAGAGCGACGAACTCAAGGGCATCACCGGCAGTTGGCAGCGCCGCGTGTGGGAGTACAACCTCTTTGCCGACCCGAAAACGCGTGAGTACATCACCAAGGACCTCGGCATCAAACTCATCAACTACCGCGATCTCAAAGCCATGCGCGCCAAATAAGCGAATTTTCAAACAAAGAACTCCGGACAGGTTTTCTGTCCGGAGTTCCTTTTTGTCTGTTTGCGGGTCACCGCTCTTCGCGGAAGTAGGTAAGGCCAAGACTCTGCGGCGGCAGGTTTTCGCGCTTTTTGCGGGCGCTGACGGCGACCAGCACCAGGATGGTGACGACGTAGGGCGCCATTTTGATCAACTCCTGCGTCGCCATGGTGACGGTCGGGATAAGGCCTGTGATGTAGTTGTGAACAATGTACAGACCGCCGAACAGGAACGAGCCGAGGATGCTGACGTTCGGGCGCCAAATGGTGAAGATGACCAGCGCGATGGCCAGCCAGCCGCGGTCGCCGAACGCGTCGTTCGACCAAATGCCGTCGGCGTAGTCCATCACGTAATACAGACCGCCAAGACCCGCGATCACGCTGCCCACACAGGTGGCGACGTATTTGTTTTTGGTCACGCTGATGCCGTCGGCGTCGGCGGTGGCGGGGTTTTCACCCACCGCGCGCAGGTTCAGTCCGACGCGGGTGCGGTTCAGCATGAACGCGCACAGGATGGCGATCAGCACCGCCGCATAGGCGAGAAAACTGTATGAGAGGAAGATGTTGCCGAACCAGCCGAGTTTCGAGGCAAAGGGGAGCGACACCTTGAAAAACTTACTGGTCGTCGACAGGGTGATGGAGGGCACGTCCGTGTGAACGAGTTTGATCAGCGAGCCGCCGAAGAAGTTGCCGATGCCGATACCGAACGTCGTCAGCGCAAGGCCGGTCACGTTTTGGTTGGCGCGCAGCGTCGTGGTCAGAAACGCGTAGATAAGCCCCATCAGGAACGAGCCGAACAGACAGCACACCAGCGGGATCAGCACGGCCAAAAAGCCGTTCGCGTCGCTCTTGGAAGCCAGCGAGTTTTCATACAAAAACGCGCCGATAACGCCCGAGATGCCGCCGACGTACATAATGCCGGGAATACCGAGGTTGAGGTTGCCGCTTTTTTCGGTGATGATCTCACCGGTGGAGCCGTACAGCAGGGGAATGCCCTGCATGATGGCGCGATGGATAAAGGAAACGATCATTTCGCGGCCTCCTTTTTGCTCTGGCGGAACTTCACCGTGTA
>CADBON010000093.1 GCA_902796315.1 Oscillospiraceae bacterium
ATCCTAACGGATATCCGACCCCTGCAACGCGGTATTTCACAAATAAGTGCGCCTCTGCGGCAGCAAATCCCTAAGTGAGGGCGCCCTTCGGGGTGTACCTTCTTTATGACGGACACCCCGACCGGTGTTTTTTGATGCTGTTTTCTTGTCTTATTTGAAGATACCGAACAGTTTCTTGAAGAACTCGGCGATCTTGTTGAAGAAGTTCTTCAGAGCGGAGCCGCTCTCTTTGCCGCCGTTCTTGCTCTTGTAGATGCTGTCATACTCAAAGTCCGCAACCGAGAACGCATCGGCCATATCGACCTTGGCAAAGTGGTTGCCGTCCTCTTCCACGTACAGGGTGGGCAGAACGGTCTCGCCGTTCAGAACGTCGAGCGCGGTGATCTTGATGCCGTCCATCGGTTTGAAGGTGGCATAGCCGAGCGTCAGTTCGCCGGGCAGCTCGGTATCGACCTGGAAGTAAACGTGCGCGGCCTTCGCGTCAAGGTCGTACGCGGTGATCTCAACAAGGTTCTCGGCGTCGGGAGTCAGCGCAAACACTTTGACGATGCCGTCGACGCCTTCGTTATAAACGGAGGAGACGTAACCGGCGGCGGTCGCGGTCAGTTTGCTTTCGGCATTGGCAAGATAGCCGGCATAGTTGCCGCTCTTCTTGGCGATGACCTTGCAGTTGCCGATGACGGTGTAGAACATGCAAACGTCGTTGACGCCGTTGTCAAGCAGCTGGCGGATGGCGTCAAGTTTCGCAACGGCGGCGGCGGAACGCACCTTGAGGGTGTCGACGTTATAGCCGCTGACAAGCGCCTTGAGCGTTCTGTCGGTGGTCAGAGCCAGACCGCTGAGGAAGTTTTCGCCAAGTTCGCGCAGTGTGATCTGAGCGTTCAGCCAGAACTCGCAGAGAAGATCGTCGCTCGCGCCGGTTTTGAGTTTGTAGGCGACCCACGGGGTCACGCACTCTTCAATGTAATAGACCTCAAGAAGCGAGCACATATAGCCGTAAGCGTCCTCGGTCTTGAAGAGCTTGTTGGCAAGGCTGCCGGTGGTCTTATAGACCTTTTTGATAACGGCGGTCACGCTGTTGAGCGACATCGCGGTATCAACACCGATCTCCGCGGCGTCACCGACGGCCTCGGCGGCCAGTTCGGCGACAAGCTTCTGAACGGCCTCTTCCAGTTCGCCCTCAACGTCGGCGAGGATCTCGCGGGCAGCCGCGCGGACGTTCGTGTCCTGGCAGTTGTCGGCGATGCGGGTCAGGAACTCGGAATAATAGATGCTGGCGGCACGGGCGGAGAGGATGGAGGCGTAACCGTCGATGAACTTCTCATACATCGCGTTGCCGTAGTTGGCGACGCGGATGACGTTGTTGAGAACTTCGATGGAGGTCGCCCACTCGTTGCTCTCGGCGAAGTCGAGAATGCCGGTGTACTTGTTGACCTTGTTGATCAGGTCGGCAACGCTGGAGGCGCCTTCGAGGATCTTGACGAACTTCTCGAAAGATTCGTTCTGATACGCGACGTCAACCTTCTCGATGACCGCCAGAAGGATGGCCTTGGCGTAGTTGATGTTGACGTTGCCGGTGAAGAAATTCTCCCAGGCGTTGTCGTACAGGTTCAGCGCCGTGTACAGGTCAATCTTCTGAGTGAGGGACGTCTTGTTGTTCTTGACGTAGTCGACGTGGTAATAAACGTCGTCGTTCATCAGTTCGTCGTACACGATGCTGCCCTTTGCGGGAGCGGCCGCGGACGCCGCAACAGAGACGACGGAAACCGTCATCAACAGCGCAAGAAGTACGGACAAGAGTTTTTTCATTCGCTCATCTCCTTTGTATTGGTCATACTCATACAATATAAGTATATCAATTGAACAAATCATTGTCAACAAAAAACGGGCCGCGCAAAATCTTTCTCCGTTTTGCCCAATCCCCCGTTCCCTTTTTGTGCAGTTTTTGCCGTTTTCGTGCGCACTTTTTTCCGTTTGAACAAAACAGAAAACCCGACGGTTTCCCGCCGGGTTTTCGCGTTTTTCCGGGTCGTTGTCAGTTGCCCTTTTTATACGAATCGATCATGTTTTTGACCATCTGTCCGCCCACGGCGCCCGCCTGCTTGGCCGTCAGGTCGCCGTTATAGCCCTTCTTGAGAGAGACGCCGACCTCCGACGCCGCTTCCGTTTTCACTCTGTCAAGGGACTGTTTGGCCGCCGACATCTTCCGAGCCGAGGGCTTGGACGAAGACGCGGACTTGCCGCTGCTCTTCTTTGCGGATTGGTTCTTCTTTTTCGCCATGATGCTACCTCCTCTTTCCCCGTGATCGCGGCGCGGTCCGGGCGCCGCAAGGGGCGTCCTTTTCCGCACTGCAAGGGTAGTGTGCGATCCGGCGGGCGGTTTATCCTTGAAAAAATTTGACAAAAAGCGGCGTTTGTGTAATTTTTTTGTTGCGCACGGCCCGTCCGCGTGCTATGATAGGTTAGTATTTTATAAACTCCGGCCCGAAAGATTCGGCCGTTCCCGAAAGAGGAGATCGTTATGGTAAAAGTTCTCAAATTCGGCGGCACTTCGCTTGCCAGCGCCGAGCAGTTCGCCAAAGTCGCGGCCATCGTCCGCGCCGAGCCCGAGCGCCGTTACGTCGTCGCCTCGGCCCCCGGCAAACGCTTTGACGGCGACACCAAGGTCACCGATATGCTCTATGACTGTTACCGGCTCGTCAAATCCAATGACCCCATCGACGGCGCGTTTGACGCCATCCGCGCCCGGCTGCAGTCCATCATCGACGAACTGGGCCTTGCTCTGGATCTGACGCAGGATTTCGAGCGCGTCAAGAGCGCCCTGCTGCACCATTCCGGCCGCGATTACGCCGCCAGCCGCGGCGAATATTTCAACGCCCGCATCCTGGCCGCCTATCTCGGCTATGACTTTATCGACGCCGAAAGCGTCATCTTCTTCAAAGAGAACGGCACGCTGGACGTCGAAAAGACCGACGCCGAGCTCGCCGCCGCCCTGGCGAAGCACGAGCGCGCCGTCATCCCCGGCTTTTACGGCGTCATGCCCAACGGCACCATCAAGACCTTTTCGCGCGGCGGGTCGGATATCACCGGCTCTATCGTCGCCCGCGCCGTCCGTGCCGATCTGTATGAGAACTGGACCGACGTTTCCGGTATGCTGATGGCGGACCCGCGCTGCGTCAAAAACCCGCGCGTCATTCCCACCATCACCTACCGCGAACTGCGCGAGCTTTCGTACATGGGCGCTACCGTTTTGCACGAGGACGCCGTTTTCCCCGTGCGGCAGGCGAGCATCCCCATCAACATCCGCAACACCAACCGACCGCAGGACAGCGGTACGATGATCGTTGAACACGTCGCCTCCAACAAAGTCGACACCGTCATCACCGGCGTCGCGGGCAAGCCCGGTTTCTCGGTCATCGCCATTGAAAAAGACGGCATGAACGCCTAGATCGGCTTCGGCCGCAAGGTGCTGGAGGTTCTGGAGGAAAACGGTCTGTGCTTCGAGCATCTGCCCTCGGGCATCGACACGATGTCGGTCATCGTCAACGACAAAGATTTCGCCCCCAAGCGCGAACAGATCATCGACGAACTGCAGCACCAGACCAAGCCCGATTCCATCTACGTGTACGGCGGCATCTGCCTGCTGGCGGTCGTGGGCCGCGGCATGGCGGGCGCCAAGGGTACCGCGAGCCGCATCTTCAACGCCATCGCCGCCGAGAATATCAACATCCGCATGATCGACCAGGGCTCGAGCGAACTCAACATCATCATCGGCATTGATGAAGAGGATTACGTCCGCGCCCTCAACGCCATTTATCACGAATTTGTCAAAAACTGATCTCTCGTTTTCCAACGCCGTCCGTTGTCGCTCTGCACAATGGACGGCATGTTTTTTTGTGAAAACCCGCCGAAATTTTTCTCCTGCTCCGTTTTGCGGCAAAACGCTTTGATTTTCACGGCATTGTATGGTATAGTGTATATGTATTTCTATATCTTTTAAAAGGATTGATTACGTATGACAAAGAAATTGCTCAGCATCGTTCTGGCGCTGGTGATGACGTTCGGCTGCGTCAGCGTCGCGGCCAACGCCGTTAACGGTTTCACGCCCACCATCGTGGTGCCCGGCGTTTTTCAGAGCGAAACCTTCGTCTATGACGCGGACGGCAACAAGATGACCGACAGCAGCGGCAAGGTGCTGGAGGGGCCGTTCTTCCTGCCCGCGACGACCGACATCGTCAAAGACGCCCTGCAAAACGCGCTGGTCCCGCTGACCAATATGCTGGCCACGCAGGATGAAAAGGACACCGCCGCCGCGGACGCCGTGGCCGACGTTCTCAGCCGCACGCTGATGGACAAGAACCAGTGCGACGAGTACGGCCATTTCATTCACGACGTACGTGCCACCAAGTATTACGCCAGCTTTGACAAGCTCACCCAGCACGATCAGGACTGGATCCTTGATAACCTGCCGCTGAACGTGGCGCTGGACATCGCCGGCGGCGAAAACCTCTACGTTTTCTCCTACGCTTCGCTCGGCAATATGATCGACACCGCCCGCGAACTGTATGA